>DATHJB010000080.1 GCA_035316325.1 Acidimicrobiales bacterium | reverse complement strand
CTGCCATACGCTCCGGATGCGCACCCCGTTCTGCCTCCCGATTCGGACCTTCAGACAGCCCGGAACGTAGGAAGCAAACGGGGTGCGCCCGCGGATAGCCGCTCAACTGACCCACGGATCAGTCAGTTGAGCCAGATTTCTCAACCCTTTCCGACCTCCCCGCCGCCACCCCAAGCGGTCTCGGGCAGCTGAAGCTGCCGAGAAATTCCGATCTTTTCCGTGAACCCGCGTCACGATCGCCCGATCGTCCCCTCCTTAACGGGCATGAGCGAGTCGCCCACACAGGCCGGCTTCCCCCACCCTGGCTGGGCTGGTGTGTCGAGGCTCCTCCTGCTCGTCGGTCGGTCGGAGTGCCCGCCCCGACCGACCGACGATCTTCTCTCTGCATGGCACGAGGCTGCAGGGTCCACCCTGCCCTTTCCCGAGTGGTGCGACCCGATCGCACGCAACCTCGCCGCCACGTTGAGCGAGTCCCGTGAACCCCGACTGTTGGACGCGGCGATCGTCGCGTTCGCCCAGGCTCGGGCCGGTTCCGACCACAACGCCGAGGCAGTGGCCGACGATCTCGTCGCGCTGCTGCAACTCGTCGAGGCTGATGGGTCCGCAAGCAGCCTCGACCGAGTCGGCCTCGTGGCGAGAGCTCTGGCCGCCTGGGCTTCCGAGCGAGTTGCCGTCGTGTCGACGGCCTCGTGCCTGGATCCAGTGACCGGTCTGGTCAACGGTGGTTTCCTACGGGCTCGCTTGCGCGAGCTGCACGCTCAGTGCGACGCCCTGGCCATCTCTCCCCCGATGACCTTTGGCTCTCTGATCGTGCAGCTCAACCTGGGTGCCACCGCCCTTCCCGAACGCATGGGCGTCCGGGTCGCGGTGGGCGGCGTGCTGAGCCTGCTGTTCACAACCGGCGAGACCGTGGCGACGCTGTCGGCGTCACGCATCGTCGTGGTGATGCCGGCTTATGCGCTCGGTCGTGCCGAGGACGACGTGCAGGTCGCCTTGGCACAACGACCTGAGCTGGTCGACGTGCCCGTCACGCTCGACCGCCTGCCGTTCGGCACAACTGCCGATGGCACCTGGGCTCTCTTGGCGGGAACCCGGGTGGGGGCCTGAACCACGGCGGATCTGGCCCCCATCCCCAAATCGACGGCCTGCCCTCGCCTTCGTCGGCGGAACCAATGAGGGCGAGGCAGGCCCGTCGTCCAAGACACAAAGACCCGGCGCCCCCAGCGCCGGGTCTCGTGCGTTCAGGACGTCAGCACGACGACCCGATGGATCAGGTGGTCTCCAGGCGACGCACGTCCCGATCCTCGAGGGCCTCGAGGATGTGCATGGAGATGTCGCCGACCTTGAGGTCCTCGTCCTCCTTGCCGGCGGCCTTGGCTCCGTCGTCGATCATGATGTAGCAGAACGGGCAGGCGGTGGCGATGCGCTCGGCGCCGGTGGCGATCAGCTCCCGGCTGCGCTCGTCGTTCACCTTCTTGCCCGTGGACTCCTCCATCCACATGCGGGCACCGCCGGCGCCGCAGCACATGCCCTTGGTGCCGTTGCGCTCGGCCTCGACGATCTCGATCCCGCCCAGCGAGCCGATCACCTTGCGGGGGGCGAGGTACACGTCGTTGTGGCGACCCAGGTAGCAGGAGTCGTGGTAGACGACCCGCTCCTCCAGCCGGGCGTCGCTCATGTCGAGCTTGCCCTCGGCGATCATCCACTCCAGCAGCTGGCTGTGGTGGACCACCTCGTAGGTGCCGCCGAGCTGCGGGTACTCGTTGGCCAGCGTGTTGAAGCAGTGCGGGCACTGGGTGACGATCTTCTTCACGCCCATCCCGTTGAGGGCCTCGACGTTCTGCATCGCCAGCATCTGGAAGATGTACTCGTTGCCGGACCGCCGGGCCGGGTCGCCGGTGCAGTTCTCCGACGGGCCGAGGATGGCGAAGTCGAGGCCGGCCCGCTGCATGAGCTTGGCCATGGCCACGGTGACCTTCTGGTTCTTGTCGTCGAAGCTGCCAGCGCAGCCGACCCAGTAGAGGTACTCGTGGGCGAACGTGTCGCCGGGCTCGACGATGGCGACGCCGTCGACCTTGGAGGTCCACGCGGCGCGCTCCGACTGCGACAGGCCCCACGGGTTGCCCGAGTTCTCCATGCCCCGGTAGGCGGTGCCGAGCTCGGTGGGGAAGTTGGACTCCATGAGCGACAGGTAGCGCCGCATGTCGAGGATCTTGTCGAGGATCTCGATGTTGACCGGGCAGATCTCGTCGCACGCCTTGCACGACGTGCAGGCCCACACCTCCTCGGGCGTGATGCGCTCGAACAGCGACGGGGCCGACACGGTGATCTCGGGGTCGAGCCCGATGGGCGGCGACACCGGCGGCGTGCCGGTCAGCGCCATGACCTCACCGGTCTTGAGCACGATCTCGCGAGGGTCGAGCGGCTTGCCGGTGGCGTGCGCCGGGCAGACGCTGGTGCAGCGGCCGCACATCGTGCAGGCGTCGGTGTCGAGCAGCTGCTTCCAGGTGAAGTCCTCGACGGTGGCGGCGCCGAACGTCTCCAGCTCGGTCTCCATCAGGTTCGGCATGGGCTTCATGGCGCCCTTGGGCCGCTCCCGGTCGCGCAGGTACATGTTCAGCGGTGACGTGAACATGTGCCGCAGCATCGTGACCGGCAGGATCGCCAGGAACACCAGGAACGACGCGACGTGGGCGATCCACCAGCCCTGGTGCCAGCCCGCCACGGAGTCGACGTTGTCGACCAGGCCCGACAGCGGGTACCCGACGATCGACCACTTCTCGAAGTCCGGCCGCCCGTCGACCGCGATGCGGAAGGTCTCCGCCCCGAACCCGGTGACCCCGAGGGCGAGGAACGTGCCGAGGATCAGAGCGTGCTCGGGCTTGGACTTGATGCGGATGCGGTACGGCCGCTGGATGTAGCGCCGCACGAGAGCCCAGATGACACCGGCCAGGAATCCCAAGCCGGCCAGGTCACCTACCAGCGAGTAGCCACGGTAGACGTCGCCGTGGAGGAACTTGAGGTCCTCCGGCATTTGGTGGTTGATCTCCAGCACGGTGGTGACCGCCAGGAGGATCAGGAAGTTGAAGTAGATGAGCGAATGCATGACGCCGGCGGCGGGATCCCGCAGCAGCGTCTGCATGTAGACGCCGGCCCGGAAGTCCTTCAGTCGCCGGGCGACGTTCTTCCGAGTGGTGCGCCGATCGTCGGGCGCGCCGCGCTCCCAGTTCCTGGTCCGCTGGCTGAACAGCACCGCGCCATAGAGCACGATCACCGGCACGACCGAGTAGAAGACCAGCTTCCAGGCCGACGGGATGTTGCCGAAGACCTCACGTTGGACAGGGGAATCGTCGTGCCACTGGAAGGTGGTCGATGCGATGCCCGAGGCGATCGTGCCGAGCGCGACCACGACACCCAGAGCCACCACCAGCTGGCTCGCCTTCGGCCGCGGTTTTGCGGCCTTCTCGGCTGTCGTCTCGGCGGTCTCGACGCGGTCTTCAGTCGTCGTACTCACGCCGGCGAACCTACTCGCGGCGCCGAATCGAGACGGAACTCGCGCTCTGCGTCGGCCTACCCGTAGACGCGGGCGTCGAGCTCGCGGACCCGGCTGGCCAGCGTCTCGAGGATCTTGTGCGTGAGCGTCGGCACCTCGTCGAGGACGCCGTTGAACTCACGTGGGCCCAGCACCAGCACGGTCAGGTTCGTCTTGGCGATGACCGACGCCGTGCGGGGCCCGTGGTCGAGCAGCGACAGCTCGCCGATGCACGTGCCCGGGCCGAGCTCCGCGATCGTCTTGCCGTTGCGCACCACGTCAGCGGTGCCCTCGACGACGACGAACGCCTCGCGACCCACGTCCCCCTGGGTCACGAACTCCTTGCCTTCCACGATGGTGAGCTCGACGGTCGCCTTGGCGATGTCGCGCAACTCCTTGGTGGTCATCCCCCGAAACAAGGGCACCGACGCAAGGTGGTCGAGATAGTGCTCGCGTGCCATGGGCGGGGAGCATACGGGGGTGCGCTCCGGCGTGCCCGTCGAGCGGGACGCAGGCGCGCTACAGGCCGTGGAGCTACCGCCGCGTACACCGTTTCGTCGCGTGTGCGAGGGCGTTCATCCGAGCGAAACAAATGGGAAACCCACGATCCGTACGGTCACTGACGTGAAGGTCTCGCTTGTTCGCTGGCCCACCGAGAGCGATCGACGCGAGGCGCTGCGCCAGGCCGGGGAGCCTCGCCTGCTGCTGGTCGAGCAGGGTGCGCCGCCGGTGCCCGCCGACCACCGCGAGGACTGGATCCGGCTGCCGGCGGACGACGTGGACCTACGGGTGCGTGTGGAGGCGTTGCGCCGGCGGCTCGGCGCCGAGTCGCCGGGGGCACCGGCGCTCGACGACGACGGGGTTCTGCGGGTGGGCGATCGCTGGGTTGCGCTGCCGCCGGTCGAGGCTCGACTGGCCGGGGTGCTGGTCGACCGCTTCGGTGCGGTCGTCAGCCGGGACACGCTGACGCGGGTCGGGTGGCCGGGTGGCTCGTCGAGCCGCAACGCCCTCGACGTCCACGTGCTGCGGCTGCGGCGTCGACTGGCCCCGCTCCGCTTGGCCATCCGCACCGTGCGGTCGCGCGGCTACCTCCTCGAGGCGGCCGACGGCGGCGGGCAGGTGCTGGCGCCCGCCACCGGGGTGGCCCGCCACGTCTCGGGCAACGGCCATGGCCCTCGCGGTCGCATCGGCGCGGACACCCACAGGGGCCGCGCGATCTGACCCAGGCGTCATGCACGTCTGGGACCTGCGCTTCCCTGGGTACATCCCCCGAAACAGTTGTTCGCTGGGGCATGACAGGGAGGGGTTGAAATGCAGAGGACCGTCAGCATCCCGTTGGTGCTGTTCGTCTGGGTGGTGATCGGCGTGGTCGTCGCCATCAACAAGGACTACGGGCGGGCGCTCGACGACGCGTCACAGATCGCCACGTTCATACTCGCCGTCATCCTGTGGCCGATCCCGGCCACGGACGGTGTCGTGCTGATCGCCTTCTAGGGATTCAGGCGCCGCCGCCGGCCTGCCGGGCTACGGCATCGGCGGCGGCGCGGATCTCCTCGGGGGAGATCGCTCGAGGAAGTCGCGGACATCGGAAGCGTTCACAAGAAGGACGAGCCCTGTGCCCACAGCTCCTCGAAGTGAGACCGGTAGATCCGGTAGAGGTATCCCTGCGGTCCGTCTGCCGACACGACGAAGTAGGGGCTCCTCCCGCCGGTGAGGTTGGCCACCAACGGTGTCACGATCGCTCGTGACTCATCGATGATGGCGGAGAGCATCGGCGAGCGATCGAGGTAGCGAGCGTCGAACTGCTCGATCGTCGTGCCGGACGAACGCAGGTCTCCCGCGAGATCGACGAGATGGCTGGCGATGCCTTGCACCCGTGACCCCATCGAATCGGCGGAACCGTAGGCGGACTGCGCCGAACGTTCGTGGCCGGCTGCCGATCGTGGGTCGAGTAGCAGGACGTGGAGACGGAGGTCGCCGGACTGGACACGCCGACCGAGCACGTCGAGCGGCTGCACGGCCAGGATGTCGTTGGCACTGATGCCGATCACCCGCAGGGTCCCCGACGCCTCGCGGGCGACCTGGGGACAGTCCAGGCCCCGGCGCGACTCGTGGAACTCCACGACCGTGGCCCTGTCCCGGGTCGCGAGCGACGTGGCGAGCTCGCTGGTGACCAGGCGCACGATGTCGAGTCGCAGGGCCATCTCGGACAACAGGGAGATGGTGGAAGACGTGGCCAGCGCGATCGCCAGTGCCAGGACAGCCTGAGCCAACGCCGCCGACTTGTCGTCGAAACCGACCCAGATCCCGAACAGGGCGAGGGACAGCAGCACCAACACCAACGCGACGTAGAACGTCTTCAGGGCGACGACCGCCCGTAGGTCGGTCCATCTTGGAATCACCGCCGCCTCCCACACCGAGTACTGACGAGACAACCCTAAGTCAAGGTACGTGGACGAGGCTCGGCTCGTAGAAGGCGGGCGCTTCGAACCCCAAGAGGTTGAGGATCGTGGCCGCAACGTTGGCCAACCCGGCGGCAGGAAGGTCGTCGCGCATCGTGATGCCCCTCGCGTCGTGGTCGGCAACGACGAAGTCGACCGGGTTCAGCGAGTGCGCGGTACGCCAGATGGGCTCCCCGGCCTGGTCGACGAGAGGTTCACCTGCCTTCGACCGCTCGACCTTGTCGTCGGCGTTCCCATGGTCGGCGGTGATCACGAGACATCCGGACCGTTCGCGAACGGCGGCATCGATTCGACCGATCGCCAGGTCGATGGCTTCGACCGCCAAGACGGTGCTGGCGAAGTTGGCAGTGTGCCCGACCATGTCACCACCGGCGAAGTTCGCCCGGATGAACGGGAAGTCGCCGCCCTCGATCGCCGTGATCACCGTGTCGGCCGTCTCCGCCGACTTCATCCAGGGGCGCTCGTCGAACGGCACGTCGTCGGACGGGATCTCGACATAGGTCTCGAGCGGGCCGAACCTCTGCGAGCGGTTGCCGTTCCAGAAGTAGGTGACATGGCCGAACTTCTGTGTTTCCGCGCAGGCGAACTGGGGCACCTCGGCCTCGGCCAGGAGTTGGCTGACGGTGTCGGCGACCTTCTCGGGATGCACGAGGTAGAGGTCGGGAAGCCGGAGGTCGCCGTCGTAGAGCGTCATGCCGACGAACGTCAGCTGCGGGACCCGCTGTCGGTCGAACGCCGTGAAGTCAGGATCGGTGAACGCCTGGCAGATCTCGATCACCCGGTCGCCACGGAAGTTGAAGACCAGGACGGCGTCGCCGTCCTCGACGGGCCCGACAGGTGCCCCCTCGTCATCGACGATCGTGAACGAATCGATCAGCTGATCACTGAGCCCTGGCTTCCGAGCTCTCGATCGTTCGATCGCTTCACCAGGTGTGCGGGCCGGCGTGGCCTGGCCGAGGACATGGGCCTTCCACCCTCGCTCGACCATGCTCCAGTCGGCGCCGTAACGGTCCATCGTCGTCGTCATGCGACCACCGCCGGACGCGATGGCGCAGTCGACACCAGCTGTACGGACCGTCTCGATCGCCTGGTCCAACCGGGCGACATAGGTTTCGGCGGTCCTGTCCGGAACGTCTCGCCCGTCGAAGAGGACATGGATCCGCACCCGCCGCACGCCGTCCTTCGTCGCCCGCGACAGGAGGGCGACGAGATGGTCGATGTTCGAGTGCACGTTCCCGTCCGAGAGGAGGCCGATGAAGTGCACGGTTCCGCCTCGTGCGGCCGCGCCCACCACCTCCTTCCAGGCCGGGGTCTGCCAGAGCTCCCCTACGGACAGGGCAGAGTCCACCCGCTTGGCGCCCTGGTCGAAGATGCGCCCTGCGCCGAGGATGTTGTGGCCGACCTCTGAGTTCCCCATGTCGCCGTCGCTGGGAAGGCCGACGGCGACTCCGTGGGCCCGGAGCTCACGGTGCGGGAACTCCCTGTGCAGGCGGTCGAGGTTGGGGGTGTGGGCTGCAGCCACCGCGTCGTACGCGTCGCCTCGCCCGATGCCGACGCCGTCCAGGATCAGCAGGACGAGCGGACCACAGGGCGGAGAAGCCCCAGGACGACGACGAAGCCTGTTGCTGCTGCTGAGGTCGGACATCCAAGCTCCCTATTGCACGGCGAATTGGCGAGCTTCCCAGCGGCGGCGGTGAGCGGCTGGGGCTACGGGAACGGGGGGAGCGTGATCGTGGTCGACGTGGTGGTGGTGGTCTCGGTGTCGCGGAAGACGCCGACGATGAGCGTGACCGTGGTGCCGGCGTCGACCTCGCTGCCGCCGTCGGGGCTCTGGTTGATCACCTTGCCGTCCTGGTTGGGGCGGTCCACCGACGACGTCTCGACCACCACGTTCAGGCCCTGGCCGCGGAGGACGCTCTCCGCCGCAGCCTGGTCGAGGTCCTCGACGTCCTCGACCGTGACCTTGTCGGCCCCGGTCGACACGATGACCACCACGTTCGAATTCGGGGCTGCCTGGGCTCCGGCGCCGGGCTCGGTGCCGATCACGGTGCCGGACGCCACGGTGTTGTTGGGCTCGTCGCGGCGCTCGACCGTGAAGCCGACGCCTTCCAGCGCGGCCTTGGCCTGGTCGAAGCTCTGACCGGCGACGGGCGGCACGGCGACGGTGTCGGCACCGGACGACACGGTGAGCGTGACGGTGCCCTGGGGCTCCAGCTGCGTGCCGGGCGCCGGGTCCTGCGCCATGACCGTGCCCTCGGGTACCTCGTTGCTGGGCGACGGCGTGACCGTGACGATGAAGTTCGGCTCGAGCTCGGCGCGAGCCTGCTCTTCGGTCTTGTTGCGGACGTCCGGGACGGGGATCGTCTCCGTGCCGCCGGACACGGTGAGGGTGACGGTGCTGCCCTCGTCGACGTCGGTGCCCGGCGTGGGAGAAGCCTTGAGCACGATGCCCGGCTCCCTGTCGCTGGTCTCCACCTTGACCTCCGGCACGAGGCCGGCATCCGTGAGCAGCCCCTCGGCCTCGGCCTGCGGCTTGTTGAGCACGTCGGGCACGGCGACCTGGGTGGTCGAGTTGTCGTCGTCGCCCGACATGGCCCGGGCGGCGAAGAACAGCACGCCGCCGAGCAGCAGCACCAGCAGCACCAGCACCGCGAGGAACGCCCGGTTCGACTTCGGCGGCTCCTCGTCGTCGTAGCCGTCGGGGTACTCGTTCCACTGGTCGCCGTAGCCGTTGTTGTCCCACGACGTGGCGGGCGCGCCGGCGACGGTCTGGTTGTAGCCCGTGGGGGCCATGAGGCTGGTGGCGTCCGGGTCGCCCGCCTGCGCCATCACCGGCTCGGCCATGATCCGCGCCCCCTGGAGGTAGCGGGTCAGGTCGGCGCGCAGGTCTTGCGCCGAGGGGTACCGGTTGGCCGGGTTCTTGGCCAGGCACTTGAGCGTGATGGCCTCGAGCGTGTCGGGGATGGCCGGATCGATCAGGCGCGGCGAGACCGGCGCCTCCTGCACGTGCTTGTAGGCGATGGCCACGGCGTTGTCGCCCTGGAACGGGGGCCGCCCGGTGACCATCTCGTAGATCACGCAGCCCAGGCTGTACACGTCGCTGCGGGGGTCGACCCCGGCGCCGCGGGCCTGCTCGGGCGAGAAGTAGGTGGCCGTGCCCATGACCGAGCCGGTCTTGGTGAGGTTCTGGTCGGACGAGTCGCTGATGGCGCGGGCGATGCCGAAGTCGGCCACCTTCACCGCGCCGTCGGGGGTGATGAGCACGTTGCCGGGCTTGACGTCGCGGTGGATCACCCCGCCGTTGCGGTGGGCGAACCCGAGCGCGGCGGCGATGTCGGAGGCGATCTCGGCGGCCCGGTCGGGGTCGACGCGGCCCTGCGACTGGATCATCTCGGCCAGGCTCTCGCCCTCCACGTACTCCATCACGATGAAGTAGGTGCCGTTGGCCTCGCCCCAGTCGTACACGCCGACGATGTTCGGGTGGTTCAGCCCGGCGGCCGACTGCGCCTCGCGGCGGAAGCGCTCGACGAAGCCGGGATCGGTCGCCAGGGCCGGGAACAGCACCTTGACGGCGACGGCCCGGTCGAGCATCTGGTCGCGCGCCAGGTAGACCTCGGCCATGCCGCCACGGCCCAGGCGACGATGGAGCTCGTAGCGCCCGTTGAAGATCACTGGTCCCTGCTGCTGCGACATGCGGCCCTCAGGTTACGACGTCGTGGGAGCGGACAGTAACGCGTCCGACATGGGCACGGTGCACCTTCGTCACTCCGTGGGCTGCTCGGACGGCGGGGTGATCGGGGAGAGCGCCCGCTGCAGCACCTGCGAGGCGATCGGCGCCGCCACCTGGCCACCGAACTGCTCGCCGACGCCCGGTGCCGCCTCGACGACGACCGCCACGGCCACTTGCGGCTCCTCGTTCGGGGGGCCGGCGAAGCCGACGATCCAGGCGTGCGAGCTGCTGCGGTCCGGGAGGGGGGCGGTGCCGGTCTTGCCGCCCACCTCGTAGGCCTCGAGGCCGTCGTTCAGCTGGCGGGCGGTGCCGTCGTCGACGATGCCGATCATCGCCGAGCGCAGGATCCCTGCCGTGGTGGCGTCCATGGCCTCGGTCCAGGTGCCGCTGTCGTACTCGTCGACCACCGAGCCGTCGTTGTCGCGGATCTCCTGCATCACGTGGGGCTTGGGCACCTCGCCACCGTTGGCGACCGCTGCCGCCACCAGCGCCATCTGCAGCGGGGTGGACCGCACGCAGCGGCCGCCGATGGCCGACTGGGCCCGCACGGCCGCGTCGTTCAGGCCGTCGACGTTGCTCGGGCAGCTCTCGCCGGAGCCCACCAGCGTCGACTCGGCGGGCAGCGGCAGGTCGATCGGGACCTCCTGGTCGAACCCGTAGCTCACCGCGGTGTTGACCAGCTCCTCGGCGCTCAGCTCGGTGCCCATCCGGGCGAAGGCCGTGTTGCACGACACCCGGAAGATGTCGAAGAGCTTGCCGCCGCAGGTGTCGCCGTTGGAGTTCTCGATGGGCTGCCCGGCGTTGGGCGGCAGGAACTCCGACTCCGACGGGTAGGTGGGCTCGTTGGCGTCGACCTTGTCGGCCTCGATCCCGGCGGTGGCGGTCACGACCTTGAAGGTGGACCCCGGGGGCAGGTTGTCCCGGTACCAGCGGGCTCGCCGGGGCAAGTCGGGCGCCGCGTCAAGGGCGGTCGCGGTGTCGAGCGCGAGCTGGAAGTCGTGGGAAGCCAGCGGTGCGGGGTCGTAGGTCGGGTTCGACCAGGCGGCGAGGATCGCCCCGTTGCGGGGGTCGAGCGCCACCACGGAGCCGACGCGGTCGCCCAGCGCGTCACGGGCGGCCTGCTGCACGTCGTTGCGGAGCGTCAGCGTGAGGTTGCCGACGTCCTCGTTCTCCTCCAGGAGGTTGCCGAGCTGCTCCAGCCCGAAACCGAGGTCGCCGGCCAGCTCGTCGTTGTAGGTGCGCTCCACGCCTGACGTGCCGGTCGACAGCGGGTTGAACGTGCCGACGACGTGGGCGAAGAGATCGCCGGCCGGATACTGGCGCTGCAGCTCGTAGCGGTCGTCGCTCGGCACCGAGTTGGCGAGCAGCACCCCGTCGGCGGTGGAGATCGTGCCCCGCGGCGCCGAGAAGTCGCGGATCTCCTGCCGGTCGTTGCGGGGGTCGTCCTGCCGCTTCTGGGCGTCGAACACCGTGTAGCGGTTGAGCTGCACGAACAGGACGACGTAGCAGAGCGTCAGGAACACGCCGAGGTTGCGGATCTGCTTCTTCACGCTCCCACCCCGACCCCGATCGCCTCGGTCTCGTCGACCTCGTCACGGGGCGTCGAGTTGTCGGACACGCGCAGGAGCAGCGCCAGCAGCACGTAGTTCGCCAGCAGCGACGAGCCGCCGTACGACACGAACGGCAGCGCCACGCCCGTGAGCGGCAGCACCCGGATGACGCCGGCGATGATGACGAACGCCTGGAAGCCCAGCAACGTCGTGAGACCCACCGCCAGCAGGGTGTCGAAGCCGTTCGAGGCCCGCAGGGCGATGCGCAGGCCGGCCCCGATCATCAGCAGGAACGCCACCAGGATCGCGGTCGCGCCCATCAGGCCCAGCTCCTCGGTGATGGCGGTGAAGATGAAGTCGGTGCGGGCCAGCGGCACCGTCAGGGGGGTGCCGAGGTTGAGGCCGGTGCCGAGGACACCGCCGTCGGCCATGGCGTAGGTGGTCTCCACGAGCTGCTTGCCGGCCCCGTCGGCGTGCGCCCACGGGTCCATCAGGAGGTCGACGCGCTGGCGCACGTGGGAGAACGTGTTGATCGAGAACACCACGCCTCCGGCGAACAGCAGCGACCCGATCACCAGGTAGGAGACCCGCTCGGTGGCCACCCACAGGATCACCACGAACAGGGTGAAGAACAGCAGCGACGACCCGAGGTCGCGCTCGACGATCATCACCACCAGCGACGCGCCCCAGGCCACCAGCACCGGCCCGAGGTGCTTCGGGTCGGGTACCGACAGCGGCCCGAGGTTGCGGTGCACGGCCAGCAGCTCGCGGTTGTCGATCAGGTAGCCGGCGAAGAACACGGCCAGCGCCAGCTTGGCGAACTCGCCGGGTTGGAAGCTCACCGGCCCGAACGCCACCCAGATGCGGCTGCCGCGCTGGTTGACGCCGAACACCGGCAGCAACGGGAGCAGCAGCAGCACGAGCCCGACGAGCCCGGCGGTGTAGCGGTAGCGCTCCAGCGCGCGCGAATTGCTGAGGAAGATCAGCGTGGCGACGAACGCGCCCATGCCGAGCATCAGCCACGACGCCTGCAGCGCCGGCAGGTTCCCCTTGAACCGGGCCTGCTCGTCGAGCCGCACGATGAACACGTAGCCCAGGCCGTTGAGCAGGCTCGCCAGCGGCAGCAGCATGCCGTCGGCCTCGGGGGCGAAGCGGCGCACGGCGAAGTGGCCGACCACCGGCGCCCCGAGGATCACGAACAGGAACGGGGTGAGGCTCTCGCGGATCTCGCTGGCGCTCGCCATGCTCGCCAGCCAGTACGCGCCCACGGTGATGAGCGTGCTCAGCACGAGCAGCCCCAGCTCCGTGTTCCGGCGTCCCGACCTCATGTGGTGGTACTACCAGTTGTCACGGCGCGGGTGACGTCGGGCGGGCCTGGGTCGTGGTGGTTCTCGGCGGAGCCGTGGTGGACGTCGTCACCGTGGTGGAGGTGGTCGACTCGGCGGCCGCCTCCAGCTCGTCGACCCGGGCCTGCAGGTTGTCGACGTAGGCCTGCGCGTCGTCCAACGAGCCCTCCTCCTTGCCGGAACGCAGGGCGGGGATCACGTCGTCGGGGAGCTGGCGGCGACTCAGGTCGGTGGTGCGCTCCAGCTCGGGATCGATCCAGCCGACGCCGCCGGGACGCCCCCGGAAGATGGCCACCTCGTTGCCGTCGAAGCCCACGAAGTACGCCGACTGCGCATACCACTGGATGGTGGCGAACACGCCGCCGACGAGCGCCACCACCAGCAGGCAGAACAGCGCCACCCGCCAGGTGAAGCGACGGGGCCGGGACGTCGAGTGCTGGGCGTCGTCGTCGGGGTTCCGGCGCCGATGCCGGGCCCGTCGGATCCGCGACGTCGCCCCCGACTGCTCCTCCAGCACGTCGGGTGCGTAGGCCCGGCCGCCGTAGGCGGCCATCGACGCCGTGTCGCGGTCGTCGCCTTCGAGTGCGGTGGACGCCAGCTCGGCCCGCTCGCCGTCCTCGAGCACGTCGACGACCACCACGGTCACGTTGTCGCGGCCGCCGGACTGGACGGCCCGCCGCACCAGCTCGTCGGCCGCCTCGACCGGGTCGGCCAGACGGCGCAGCACCGACGCGATGCCCTCGTCGGGCACCTCGTTGAAGAGCCCGTCGGAGCACAGCACGAAGCGGTCGCCCGGGTGCGGGATGACGGTGATGACGTCGACCGGCACCTCGTCGTACACGCCCAGCACCCGGGTGAGGATGTTGCGTTGCGGGTGCGTGACGGCGTCCTCGGGCGACAGGCTGCCCTCGCGCACCATGTCGGCGACCAGGCTGTGGTCCTCGGTCAGCTGTTCGAACACGCCGTCGGCCAGGCGGTAGGCCCGCGAGTCGCCCACGTTCGCGATGGCGAACACCTCGTCGCCGCTGTCGTCGTCGACCACCGCCAGCGCCACCACCGTGGTGCCCATGCCGGTGAGGTCGGGGTCGTCGTTGCCCTTGTCGTGCACGGCCCGGTTGGCGGTCTCGATGGCGTCGACCAGGCCGTCGGCGGTGGCGTGCCCTTGCGGGTCGCGGTGGAAGTGCTCGGACAGCGCGTCGCACGCCGTCAGCGAGGCGATCTCGCCGCCCTGGTGCCCGCCCATGCCGTCGGCTACCACCCACAGGCCCTCGTCGGGCTTGGCGAGGTAGCGGTCCTGGTTGTTGGAGCGCACCCGTCCCACGTCGGTGGCGCCGGACCACCGGAGCACGACTTCGCTCGCCATGGCGGTCACGTCAACTCCAGCACGGTGTTCCCGATCTGCACCCGGTCACGCTTCTTGACGACCATCGGCCCGGCAACGCGGCGGCGGTTGAGGTAGGTGCCATTGGTCGACCCCAGATCCTCGACGTACCACTGGCCCTCGTTGTGGAACACCCGGGCGTGGACTTGGCTGGCATAGGCGTCCTCGATCGGCACCTGGCAGCCGGCGGCGCGGCCCAGGGTGACCTCCTCGTCGAGCGGATAGGCCCGGCCCCGCTGGTCGGGCGGCTCGATCACACGCAGTTGCGGGGGCCCGCCCCGGTTGCGCTTCTGGCGGCCCGAGGGCTTGCTGCGGGGCGCCGCCGGCTGGCGACCGGCGGCCGCGGCGGGCGCCTCGGCCACGCGGGGTGGGTTGATCTCCGTCCAGACGGCACGCAGGACGCGGAAGAAGAACAGGTACAGCAGCACCAGTAGGAAGATCTTCAACAAGTTGAGGAGATCGTCATCCACTGCCGCGAACGTTAGTTGCCGAGTCTCGGCCGAGGCGTACAGCTTGCGGCCGCAGATGCTCGCCGGCTGAGCCGGCGAGAGGTCAAGACCTGCGTGTTTCCACTCTTGGCGCCTGCGGCGCCGGGCCGCTGGGCCCAGATCAGCTCGCCTCGAATTGCATGTGGGTGTTGCCGAAGCTGAGCTTGTCGCCGTCGCGCAGCATGTGCTGGTCGACGCGAACGCCGTTGACCTTGCTGCCGTTGGTGGAACCGAGGTCGATGAGCAGGAAACCCGTCTCGTGCGGGCGGATCTCTGCGTGGTTCCGGCTGACGTTGGGATCGGCCAGCACGATGTTGCACTCGGGCCGCCGACCGATGCTG
Organism: Acidimicrobiales bacterium; assembly: GCA_035316325.1. NCBI lineage: Bacteria > Bacillati > Actinomycetota > Acidimicrobiia > Acidimicrobiales > Acidimicrobiales bacterium. The sequence continues at coordinate 84,962 of DATHJB010000080.1, read as the reverse complement.
ATCGGGTGCTCACCGAGGGTGAAGCGGTCGCCCGTGGGCAGCACCAGGCTGCCGGCGCCGGCCCCACCGGGACCCTCCCGGAAGCGGCCCTCGATCTCGAAGCGGCCCACGTAGAGGCCCTCGTCGAGCACCAGCTCGACGTCGATCGGGCCCATGAACCCGTAGCGCTCGTCACGGGCGTGCTCCCGGGCCGCCTCGCAGAGCTCACGGCGCAGGGCGTCCTGGACCTCGGCGAACTCGGCGTGGTCCGGCGGCGAGAGGTAGATCGTGAAGTAGTTCGGCACGACCGGTGCGCCGCGCACGCCGACCGACACGCGATCGTCCATCTCACGGGCGAGCCCCCGAGCGAGCTCGACGGGCCGGATGCTGGAGCGGAAGGCACGAGCGAAGGCTCCCTCGACCATGCGCTCCAGCCGCCGCTCGAAACCGCGGATGACCATTCGAGAGAGACTACCGGTGGCCTACTCACCCGACGCGGTCATCTCGTGTGCGTATGTACGTCGGGCGGTGGTCTCGTCCTCGGGCGTCACGACGGTGAGGTCCCGGACGTGCTGGAGCCGTCTCGTGACCGAGGCCCGCACGGTCGTGCCCTGGAACGCGTGGATCTTGGCCCGGCGGAAGAGCCAGGCGCGGACGCGCTGCGCGGTGCCGTCGTCGACCGCCACGAACGTCACCTTGTTGTTGTCCTGGCCCCGGACCCGGAAGCGCAGCACGCGGCCCTCCACGTCGTGGCGGCCGGTGATCAGGTCGGCGAGGCCGACGACGGCCATCCACAGGGCCCGCAGCGCGAAGAAGCCGGCGACCACGGTGACGACGGCGATCCCGGCGAGGACGACCAGCTCGATCGCCCCCGACGTCACCACCTCGTTGCCCTCGTCCTGGAGGTCGTAGAACCAGTCGAGCAGCACGCCGAGCACGCCGTACAGGAACGAGCCGGCGAAGCCGAGCTGCAGCAGGCCGCCTGCCAGCGCCAGGCCCGGGTGGTTGCCGTAGCCGGGCGGGAAGTAGCGCGGGTAGCGGATGTGCACCATCCGCCAGCGGCCGCCGACCGGGCTCCAGGCGGTCGTGTCGCTCTCGGCGCCGAGCGGGAGCGCGCTGACGGCTCCATGGGCCACGCCGACCGCGGCGCCGTAGGCGAGGTGGCGGTCCCAGATGGCGACGCCGGCGGGCGGCTGCTCGGCGAACAGCTCGTCCTGGGTCAGCATCTCGCGGAGACCCAGCCAGCGGGCGGCGGCCTCCCTTCCGGCCGGCGTGTCGCGCTCGCGCTTGCCCACGGTCTCGACGGCGGCGATCGTCGCGCCGGCAGTCACCAGGGCGGCGAAGAAGCCGCCGGCGATCGGGTTGTCGTCGTCGGCGTCCTCGCTCGGGGGGAGGGCGCTGAACGCCAGGCCGACGTAGAACGCCACCACCAGCCCGGCGGACACGAGCAGCAGGTGCGTACCCCGCGACCAGCGCTTGCGGGCCAGGCCGCGGTCGCGGGCGTCGCGCTCGACGGCGTTGCGGTAGTTGCGCCACCAACCCTTCGACGCGTGGTCCGGCCCGGTGGTGAGCGCCTCGGCCGGCACCATGGCGTCGTCGCCCTGGCGGGCCAGGCCCCGGACGTGGCCGAGCACCATGTCCTCGTAGGGGGTGAGGCTGTCGTCGGGGGTGCTCGCCGTCGTCGGCACCCGGACGAAGGTCCGGTCGCCCACCTGCTCGACGGCGAGGTGCTTGCGGGCGGCGAGGTCGAGCAGCGTCGCCGGCAGCGACTCGTGCTCCAGGCGCCAGTCGCTGACCAGGAAGTTCACCACGGCCGGGGGCTCGGAGCCGCCCAGGTCGAGCGTCGCCGGACCCGGGTCGACCTTGCGGGGGTCGGTGAGGGCGGCGCAGATCCCCAGCAGCAGGAGCCACACCACGGCGAGCGCGCCCGCGATCAGCCACAGCTCCAGCGCCATGTCGCGCCAGCTATCGACCAGGTCCGCCGCCAGTACCGCCGTGCCCACAAAAGGCACACTAGTGACCCCGCGGAGAGTGCTCGCCCGATGTCGGCGGCCGTCACTCCGTGACGTATCGGGCGGTCGTCACTCCGTGACGTAGATGAACCCGTAGGCCTCGTCGCGGTGGGGGACGCCGGTGGCGGCGAGCGCCGGGGCCCAGTCGCCGGTCACGTCGGGGTTGCTGTCCTCCATGCCGTGGTCGGCGACCACGAAGAACGCCGTGCGGTCCCACGCCCCCGACCGCTCGACGGCGTCGAGCACCTCGCCCATGCGGGCGTCGGTGTCGTGGATGCTGGAGCGGGCGATCTCCGAGTAGGGGCCGCGGTGGTGGAAGGCGGCGTCGGTGAGCGTGAAGTTCACGAAGCAGAAGCGGGGCAACGGTGTCCCGCCCGTCCACGCGTCGACCGCCTGGACCATGCCGGTGTGGTCCACCCGCGACGCCACCTCGTACGTCTTCTCCGGTCGCACGAAGCGCTCGGTGGCGAAGGGGAGGTCCTCGGCCCTGGGCGCCCGGGGGATCGCCCGGCCCCGCCGCACCTGGTCGAAGATCGACACGTCGGCGCCCGTGTCGCACGGCTCGTTGACCGACACGGTGAAGGCGTCGGGCCAGTGGCGGTGCACGGCCTGGTGGAGGGTCTCGACGCCGGGTGCCAGGCGCTCCATCGCCCAGGCCCAGGTGGCCGGCGAGTTGGTGATCACCTGCTCCCCGGCGGCCCGGTCGTACCAGGCGTTGTGGAGGATGCCGTGGTGCCCGGGGTGGGTGCCGGTGACGATGCTGGTGTGGTTGGCGAGCGTGACCGATGGCAGCGACGCCATGGCGCCGTGGCCCAGTCCGACGCCCAGGTCGAGCAGGCGGGCCAGGTTGGGGGCCTCGCCGCGGGCGGCCAGGTCGTAGAGGACGTTGGGGTTGGTGCCGTCCCACAGGAACCCGACGACGTGCTCGGCGGGCGGGGCGTCGGCGTCGAGGAGGTGGGTGAGCGCCGTGCCGTCCTGGCGGCGCAGGTCGGGGCCGCCGAGCAGCCGCATCACCGTGGGGGCGACGTCGACCACGCGGCACGACTGCGGGATCAGGCCCTGCTGGCGGACGCCGGCGCCGGCGAGCACGAACGGGGCGCGGGCCTGGACGACGCCGAGCGACCCGTGCTCGCCCCGCTCGCCGCCCTGGTCCTCCCAGTTGTGGGCCGACGTGTGGATGCACACCAGGTCGGGGGCGGCGGGGTGGTCGAAGATCTGGGCGATCTGCTCGTGGGCGTGGGGGTACGACTGCTCGGTGCGGGTCGGCCACGGGTGCGCCCGCTCGTCGGCCAGTGGGGCGAAGCGGTCGGTGGCGGTGTCGGCCAGCGGGTTCCGGCCCTCGACGTCGACGTCCTCGAAGGTCGTCGGGTCGTCGGTGCCGCGGCGGAACCGCACCCGCCCGTCGACCGCCTGCACCTGGTACGCCTGGTCGTCGGCGGTCACCACGAACTCGACGATCCGCTCCAGGTCGGGGTCGAGCAGCGCATCGGCCAGCCGCCCGACGTCGTCCGGCTTGGGGGCCCGGTACCCAGCAGGTCGCATGGGTACGACGATATGTGGCAGCGCCGACCCCGGCCCGGGCTATCGTGTTCACTCCACTCGCGCGAGTGGCGGAATTGGCAGACGCGCTGGCTTCAGGTGCCAGTGGCCGTAAGGTCGTGGGGGTTCAAGTCCCCCCTCGCGCACAGCTCGCTCAGTGCCCGGCGATTCACCCGGCGTGGCCGCCGGGGCCCGGCTGGGGGCGCGTCGACGCAGCGTGACACACTCACGGTTTGTCCTTCGACGTCCCCACCCGGTCCTATGTGTTCGCCGCGGAGGCCGACGCGCCGGCGCGGGCGGTCGAGTTGGTGGATCGGGTGCGGGAGGGACAGACGTCGCTCGATGCGACCGTCGGTGAGCTCGCGGCCACGACGCGCACCGTCCTCGACACCGCCGATCGCCGGTTGAGGGCCGCAGGACTCGACCTCGCCATCGACGCCACCGAGCATCCCGCGATGTTCGTGCTCGACGGCCCACCGGGTGCCCGCCAGCTGCGGGTGGCCTGCTCCCGGCAGCGCCGCCGTTACCTTGTCGGCGACCTGCCCGACGGCGAGCTGGCCGCGCGGCTGGCGGCGATCGTCGACGTGCGGGCGTTGCTGCCGCTGGTGGAGATCCGCCGGCACGAGGTGCCGGTCACGGTGCTCGACCCGCAGGCCAAGACCGTCGTGCGCCTCCTCGTGGCGGACCTGTGGGCGCTGTCGAAGGACACGTCCGAGCCGCAGCGGTTGCGCGGACGGGTCGACGTGACGGGCGTGCTCGGCTATCCCCGGCAGTTCGCCCAGGTGGACACGGCCCTGCGTGGCGACCCCGACCTGGCGGAGGCCGGCACGGATGTCGCCGACGAGGCGGTCACCGCTCTGGGTGGCTCGCCGGGCGGGCTGTCGAGCCAGGTGAAGGTCGACCTCGACGGCGACGAGCCCGCCGGGGAGGCCTCCCGGCGCATCCTGCGGAGGCTGGCCGACGTGGTCGAGGCGAACCGTCCCGGCGCTCTCGACGACCTCGACAGCGAGTTCCTCCACGACCTGCGGGTCGCGCTCCGACGGAGCCGGACGGTCCTGCGTCAGATGCGGCGGGTCTTCGATCCCGTGGCCTATCGGGAGCAGGCCGACAGCCTGCGTTGGATGCAGGGCGTCACCGGCGCGACACGTGATCTCGACGTCCAGCTCCTGGAGTGGGACGAGCTGCTCGCGAAGGTCCCGGAGGATCGCCGGGCGGCGCTGGAACCCGCCCACGCCCGCCTGGTCGAGCAGCGCGCCGCGGCCCTCCGGACGATGAAGGCCACGCTGCGCTCGGCCGAGTACCGGCGCCGCTGGACGGCGTGGCGGCTGTTCCTCGCCGTCGACGACGACCGGAGCGCGGGGCGTGACTCCGAACGCCCGATCGGCAAGGTCGTCCGTCGACGGATCGACGCTCTCTACGCGCGCATGGTGCGTGAGGGTCAGGCGGTCACCGCCGATTCGCCGGCCGAGTCGCTGCACGAGCTGCGCAAGCGGGGCAAGTCGCTGCGTTGCCTGCTCGAGATCTACGGGCGCGCGCTGTGGCCGGCGTCGAAGGTGAAGCCGCTGGTGAGCGTCCTGAAGGAGCTCCAGGACGTGCTCGGGCGCCACCACGATCGCGAGGTGCAGCGCAAGCGGCTCCGCGCCCTCGCACCGGAGCTGGCCCAACGGCCGGGGGGAGCGGATGCGTTGCTGGCGATGGGCTCGTTGATCGATCGGCTGGAGGCGGACCAACGGGCGGCACGGGCCGACGTCGCCGAGCGGTTCGTGGCGTTCGCGCAGCTCGACCCCCGCGGCACCCGGAGCACCACGTGAAGGTGCTGGCGTCGTACAACATCAAGGGCGGGGTCGGGAAGACGTCGGCGGCGGTGAACCTGAGCGTGCTGGCCGCCAGGGACGGGCTCCGGACGCTGCTGTGGGACCTCGACCCGCAGGGCGCGGCCTCGTTCCTGCTGCGCGTCCGGCCGAAGGTCAAGGGCGGCGGCCGCAAGCTCGTGCGCGGGCGCAGCGACCTTCCCGAGCTGTTGCGCGGCAGCGACGTGGAGGGCCTCGACGTGCTGCCGGCGGACTTCTCGTACCGCCACCTCGACCTGGCGCTCGACAGCACCAAGCGCCCGACCCGGCAGCTGGCCACGGTGCTCGCTCCCCTCGCCGACCACTACGACCTCGTCATCGTCGACTGCCAACCGTCGATCTCGCTGGTGTCCGAGAGCATCTTCGACGCCGCCGACGCCCTGGTCGTCCCGCTGATCCCGTCGACGCTGTCGTTGCGCACCTTCGACCAGTTGCTCGACTACGTGCGCGACGACGTCAAGCGGCCGCCGGAGATCATCGGCTTCTTCTCGATGGTCGACGGCCGCAAGAAGCTCCACCGTGAGGTGATGGCCCAGCTCCCCGTCGACCACCCCGAGGTCAGCTCCGTCGCGGTCCCGGCCGCCACCGAGGTGGAGCTCATGGGCGTCAAGCGCTCCGCCGTCGTCGACAGCGCCCCCCGCAGCCGCGCCGCCGAGGCCTACCGCGAGCTCTGGGCCGAGATCCGCATCCGCGTCGACATCCGACCCACAATGGGCTGATGCCGACGGAGCTGCTGTACCTGCGGGATGCCGAGCTGCGGACGTTCGACGCCGCGGTGTCGTCCGCGACCGACGATCGGGTGGTGCTCGACCGCACGGCCTTCTACGTGACGGGCGGCGGTCAGCCCCACGACACCGGCACGTTGACGTGGGACGGTGGGTCCGCCCGGGTGGTCGCCGTGCGCAAGGCCGACGGCGAGGTCGTCCACGTCCTCGAGGGCGCGGTTCCCGATCCCGGCACGGCCGTCCACGGCGAGATCGACGGGGACCGTCGCCACGCGCTCATGCGCACGCACACCGCGTTGCACGTGCTCTGCGGCGTCATCTGGAACGAGTACGAGGTCGCGGTCACGGGCGGCAACATGGAACCGCTGTCGGCCCGGATGGACTTCGAGTTCGATCCGCTGCCGCAGGGCTTCGGCGAGACGATCGAGCTCCGGGTCAACGAGGAGCTCGCCGCGGCCCGCCCGGTCCGGGTCGACTTCCTGCCCCGGGAGACCGCGGTCGAGGACGAGGACCTCATCCGCACCAAGGTCAACATGATCCCGGAGACCGTGACCGAGATCCGCGTCGTCGACATCGTCGGTCTCGACAAGCAGGCCGACGGCGGCACCCACGTGGCGAACACCGCCGAGGTCGGTCGCATCCGCGTCGTGAAGACCGAGTCCAAGGGCAAGGCCAACAAGCGCATCCGCATCGAGGTCCTAGACGCTTGACACCCTGGAGGCTCCGGGCGGTCACTCGCAGCCGGGCGGGTCCTCGGTCGCGGGTGCGTAGGTGGCGATGACCTCGCCGTCGCCGATCGAGTACTCGACGACCTCGTCGCCGACGAGGGTGGCGAACCCGAAGATCGTCTGCTGGGCCACGGGCCAGTCGTCGGGCACGCCGGCGCCGGCGCCGGTCTCGGTGTCGGGCTCGTCGTCGGTGCGTTGCCAGGGCTCGTCGCCGACGAAGAGCCACTCCATCCCGCAGTGGATGTAGAGGGGGACGGCGTAGCGGCGGCCGGGTTCGGGCACCTCGCCCTCGGCGAGGAGGTCGACGTCGGTGGTCGGATCGACGGGCTCGGCCTCGGCGGGCAGGGCCGTGTCGGCGGGCCAGGCCCAGGTCCCGATGCCGCCTTCGACCTGCCGGAGGGCGACGATCCGGCCGTCGTCGGTGCCGGTGACGGCGTCGACCTCGCCGGCCTCGCCCTCGCCGATGCCGGACCTGTCGACCCGGGTCCACCGGTCGCCGTCGTCGCTGGCGTAGAGCGCCACCGCCGAGTCCTGCCGGCAGAGCTCGATGTCGGCGTAGCAGAGCTCGGGTTCGGACCAGGACTCGACGAACGAGTGGCCCAGGGCGAAGAAGCGCCCACCGCCGGTGTAGAGGGGGAAGGCGAAGCCCTCGCCCCGGTTCGGTGGCGGCGGGTCCGTGGCCTCCTGCCAGCTGCGGCCGCCGTCGGTCGAACGCAGGAGGAGCTGTACCCCGTCGGCGCCCTCGTCCGTCTCGGCCGCCGTGCCGCTCGCCACGATCACGTCACGCTGCCGGGCGATGTGGCTCAGGGTGGGCATGGGCGGGATGCCGTCGCGCTCGACGATCGCCCACGTGGCGCCGCCGTCGGTCGACGACCACATGACGCCCTGGCGGTCGACGCTGCCGACGGCCAGCACCTCGTCCCCGGTCGTCACGACGGACTGGACGGTCCCCTCGGTGCCCCCGTCGGTCGGGAGGGGCACCGCCGTCCAGCGCTCCCCGTCCGCGCTGTGCCACGCCACCGGCCGGAAGCCGCCCTGCGAGGGTACGTCCGCGGTGCGCAGCGTGCCCACCGCGACCAGCGCGTCGTCGACGGTGACCAGACCCGCCACGTCGGCGGGCTGGTCGAACCCGGTGGCGTCGAGCGCGGACCAGGTGCGCCCGTCGGTCGAGCGGAAGGCCCGGACGTCGAAGAGGAGCTCCTCGTCGTCGAGCAGGCCGCCGCTGCCGAGGGCGACCCAGCCGTCGCCGAACCGGGTGACGCCGCCGAGGCGGAGGTTCTCGAGCCCGGTGGCGGTGGGCTCGCCGGCCCGGAAGCGTCCCTGGTCGTCGGTCGCGAACCCGCTGATGACGCCCTCCTCGCTCACGACGGCCACGACCACCCGGTCGCCGTCGACCCCGATCAGGGTCGGCTGGTCGGCGCCCGGCTCAGCCTCCAACACCTGGCCGACCCACTCCGGGTCCGCACCCCCGCTCGACACCGCCGGTTCGGACTCGCCCCCCGATCCGCAGGCGCCGACGGTCAGCAGCACACCCGCGACGAGACCGGTACGGACGGAGGCATGCCGACATCGGTTCACGCCGGTGTGACGAACCGCCCCGCCCCTCCGGTTCCCGTGGCTATCGTTAGCTGAGTAACGTTAGCCGACTAAGGAAATCGAAGAGGTAGCACAGTGCGGCTCAGCATCTCCCTGGCGAACCACTCCTGGCCGGACGCGGCCGACGGGTCGAGCCCCATCGGCCCGCAGGTGTCGCGGCTCGTCCGCCTCGCCGACCAGACGGGCATCGACACCCTCTGGGCGATGGACCACATGTTCCAGATCCCGCTCAACGGCCCGGCCACCGACCCCCTGCTCGAGGCCTACGCGCTGCTCGGCTTCGTCGCCGGCCACACCGAGCGCATCCGGATCGGGGCGCTGGTCACGGCGGTCAGCTACCGGCACCCGGGGCTGCTGATCAAGTCGCTCACAGCGCTCGACGTGCTGTCGCAGGGGCGGGCCTGGCTGGGCATCGGGGCGTCGTGGCACGACGAGGAGGCCCGCGCCTTCGGTCTTCCGTTCCCCGGCCTGGGCGAGCGCTACGAGCGCCTGGAGGAGACCCTGCAGATCGCCCTGCGGATGTGGGCCGGCGACGCCACGCCGTTCGAGGGCGTCCACCATCGGCTGGAGAACCCCTTCAACAACCCGAACAGCGTGCAGCGACCGCACCCGCCGATCCTGGTGGGCGGCGCCGGCGAGCGGAAGACCCTGCGGCTGGTCGCCCAGTACGCGGACGCCTGCAACCTCTTCGACATCCCCGAGGGCGTCGAGATCGCCGGGCACCGGGGCGGGCCCGAGGGACTGCGGCACAAGCTGGACGTGCTGCGCGGCCACTGCGAGGACGTCGGGCGTCCCTACGACGACATCGAGAAGACGATCGTCAGCTCGTTCGCGATCGGGCCGATCGGCACGGGCGACGTGAAGGGGCCCGCCGAGATCGTCGACCACTTCGGCGGCCTGGCCGAGGTCGGGCTGGAGCACGTGATCTTCGAGCCGTCGCATCCCTGGGACGACGAGTCGCTGGGAGTGATCGCCGCCATCGTGCCCGAGGTCGGGCGGCTCTCGTAGATTGACGCCGCTTGAGTGACCAGCACGGTGACGGCGACTTCCAGACGGCTTTCTGGGACGCGAAGCGGGCCATCGCGACCGCCAGCGAGGCGGCGTTCGGTCGTCACGGCGTGCGGGCGGGCCAGCAGTACATCCTGCTCGCGCTGTGGGAGGAGGACTGCCTGGCCCCCGGCGAGGTCGCGCTCCGGCTCGGCCTGTCGACTCCCACCGTCACCCGCGCCGCCACCCGCATGGAGGCCGCCGGCCTGCTCGCCCGTCGGCCCCATCCGTCGGACCGGCGGCTGGTGCGCCTGTGCCTCACGGACCGGGGGAGGTCGCTCCAGGAGGCCATCGACCGCGAGATGGACGACCTCACCGACCGCGCGCTCGCCACGCTCGACCCGTCCGAGCGCGCCGCCTTCGTCCGCTACCTCACCGAGATGCAGCGCAACCTCACCCGCTGACGGCGCCGAGCCCGAGCCCGGGCGCTCCGGCCGTCAGGCGAGGTAGCCGTGCTCCGTGGCGTGGCGGCGCCACTTGCGGGGGTGCCAGACGTCCTGGTCCTCGCCCCAACAGGTGGTGCCGTCGAGGTCCCAGCGGACCAGGCTGTTCCAGCAGAACATCGAGGGGTAGGCGGTGAACACCTGCCGGCTGACCGCGGTGCCCTCGGCGTGCAGGGCGCGGCCGAGCTCGTCGGTGGCGTCGACCACCACCACCCGGGGGCGGCCGCGCTCGTCCCGCTCGACGTGGCGGCGCCCGGACGCCAGCCGGGACCAGGTGCCGTCGCGCATGAGGTAGCCGGTGGACACCAGGTCCTCGCCCTTGTCGACCGAGATGGCGAGGAACGCGCTCTCGGCCGACGCGGTGGCGTAGGCGTAGCCGAGCTTGGGTTGGCGCCCGTCGCGCCGCGGTCCCCAGGCCCGGTCCCGCATCGCCAGGCAGTCGACGTCGATCGTCTCGCCGTGGAGCACCATGGTGCCGGTGACGCGGCCGGGCTGGTCGAGGTGGCTCGCCACGGTGAACGGTGGCGTGGCCCGCGACAGCAGCGGCTGCATCAGCGCCTCGTAGCGCAGCTCCAGCTGCAGCTCCCGGCTCTCGTAGCCGAGCTCGTAGGCCCGGGTCGGCTCGGTGCAGCGCAGGGTCATCCCGTTGTCCAGGCGGGCGTCGCGCAGGTCGAGGCCGTCGGGGATCGGCTGGTGCCAGTCGTAGGCGAACACCGGCAGCTGCCAGGGCAGCTCGGCGGTGTGGTCGAACACCAGCACCCCGCCGAACTGCACCCCGAGGTTGGGCCGGAACACCGGGTAGAAGTAGCCGAGCAGGTTGCGCTCGGGGACCATCCAGGCGAACCACACCGTCTCGGTCCACCAGCGGTCGTCGCTCGGCGGGTGGAAGGTGTCGTCGGCGGTCGTGAGACCCCAGTCGGTCATCGTCGCGCCTCCCGTGCCAGGTAGCGGGCCCGCAGGTCGCGCTTGAGCACCTTGCCCAGCGCGTTGCGGGGCAGGGCGTCGACCAGCTCGATGCGCTCCGGCACCTTCTGGTTGGCGAGGCCCAGGCGCCGGCAGTGCTCGCCGAGGTCGGCCAGGGTCGGCGCGGGTCGACCGGGCACGGGCACGATCACCGCGCAGGCGCGCTCGCCGGTGCGGGGGTCGGGGACGCCGATCACGGCGACCTCCGCCACGTCGGGGTGTCGGGCCACGGCATGTTCGATCTCCTGGCTGGAGAGGGTCTCGGCGTTGCGGATCACCACGTCCTTCGACCGGCCGGTGACCGTCACGTGCCCGGAGGGGTCGACGTAGCCGCGGTCGCCGGTGCGGAGGAAGCCCCGCTCGTCGAAGGCGTCGTGGTCCAGCGCCGGGTCGACGTAGCCGGCGCAGAGCTGGGGTCCCGCGAGCAGCAGCTCACCCTCCTCGCCGGGGCCGACGTCGCGCCCGTCGTCGTCGACCACGCGCAGCCGCACCCCGGGCACGGGCCGGCCCTCGGTGCGCGACAGCTGGTCGTCGGTGTCGTGCGGCGAGCCGAAGGTGGCGATAGGGAACTCGGTGAGGCCCCAGGCGCCCAGGATCCCGACCCCGCCCAGGCGCTCCTTCACCTCCTGGTGCAGGCCGGGGGGCTTGGGGGCGCCGCCGTTGATGCCGGCCCGCAGCGCCGGGAACAGGCGGCGGTCGCCGGCCCGGCGCTGGGCGTCGAGGTAGGCGTGGAAGAACGGCAGCGCCGAGCCGAGCAGGGTGGCGCCGACGTCGGCCATGAACCCCGGGCTCCGCTCGGGGTCGAAGGTGGCGCAGACCGCCAGCCGGGCGCCGGTCACCAGGTGGGCGGTGAGCGCGTTGGCCCCGCCGATGTGGGCGATCGGGAAGGCGATCGGGTACACGTCGGACGGCCCGAGGCCCAGCACCTGGACGAACCCGGTGGCGCCGTGCATCACCGAGCGGTCGGTGTGCCGGACGCCCTTGGGGTCCGCGGTGGTGCCCGACGAGTGGTAGAGCCAGCGGGTGGCCGCCGGGTCGGGCGGGGGCAGCGGGGGCAGGTCGTCGGGCCCGCCGGTCGGGAGCGGCGCGACACCGGAGTGGTCGAGGGTGAGCACGTCGCAGCCCACGTCGTGGGAGACCGCCGACGCCATCGCCGCGTGGTCGAAGCCCCGCCACGTGCCCGGCACCACCAGGAGCCGGGGACGGACCTGGTCGGCGATGAAGCCGACCTCGCGCTCCCGCTGGATGGGGACGATCGGGTTCTGGACCGCGCCGAGGCGGGCCAGCGCGCCCATGAGCACCAGCGTCTCGATCGTGGTCGGGAGCTGCCACGACACCACGTCGCCCGCCCGGACGCCGTGCTGCGCCGCCAGCCCGGCCGCCACCTGCTCGCAGGCCCGGCGGTACGCCCCGAAGGTGAGCTCGCGGCCCCGGTCGTCCACCACCATCGTCCGGTCGGCCGACGCCGCGGCGCGCCGCTCCACCAGCGACCAGAACGTCGGCGGGTAGCCCACCAGGGCCGGCTCAGGCGTCATGGCGGCTGACGGTGATGCCGGCGGCATAGCGGTCCCAGGTGTCGGGCGTGACGCCGTCGTCGCGCAGCTGCTGCTTGCGGACCTTGCCGGTCGACGTGCGCGGCAGCTCGGCGACCGTGCGGACGTAGCGGGGGACCATGAAGTAGGGCAGGTGCTGTCGGGCGAGCTCGACCAGCCCACCCGGGTCGAAGCCCGCGGCGTCGTCGGCCACGACCACCGCCAGGACCTCGTGGTCGGTGTCGGCGCTGGGGACCGCCACCACCGCGCACTCGCGCACGCCGGGGTGACCCGTCAGCTGCGCCTCGACCTCCTGGGACGACACGTTCTCGCCCCGCCGGCGGATCACGTCGTCGATGCGGTCCACCAGGTAGACCTCGCCGTCGGCGGTCTGCCGGGCGCCGTCGCCGGTGTGGAACCAGCCGTTCCGCCACGCCGCGGCGGTCGCCTCCGGGCGGCCGTGGTAGCCGGTCATCATGAGCCACGGCTCGTCCGACCGGACCAGGAGCTCGCCCACCTCGCCGGCAGCGACGTCGCGGTCGTGGGCGTCGACCACCCGGGCGCGCCACTCGGGACGGGCCCAACCGACGCTGCCCGGCGGCCGGCCGGTCGGCGAGCTGAGCGGTGCACCGGTCTCGGTCGACCCGTAGCCGGTGCAGTACTCGTCGATGCCGAAGCGGGCGAGGAAATCGTCGACGTCCGGGGGGATCGGGGCGACGCACACCCGCCGCAGCGGATGGTCCCGGTCGTCCGGGCGGGCCGCGGCCCGCTGGAGGAAGCGCGCCATGGCGCCCGCCATCGTGGTGAACGTCACCCGGTGGCGGCGCACCTGCGGCCAGAAGGTGGACACGTGGAAGCCGCCGGCGACCACCGCCTCCGCTCCGGCCATCAGGGCGTTGACGACGCCCCACAGCTGTCCGGACACGTGGAACAGCGGCATCACGACCAGGCTCACGTCGTCGGGCGTCGCCGCCTGCAGCCCGGCCGGGCTGGCGTAGCCGAAGGCGTGCCCGTGGGTGGTGAGCACCCCCTTCGACACGCCGGTGGTGCCCGAGGTGTACATGATCCCGTACAGGTCCCACGGCTCCCGGTGGGCGGGGGAGCAGGGGGCGCCGTCGCCCAGCGCGGCGAAGGGGACCAGGTCGCAGTGGGGGACACCGAGCGTTGCCTCGCCCCGCACCACGATCCGGCGGAGGCCGGGGACCCGGTCGCGGACCTCGGCCACCCGGGGCAGGTAGCGGGCGTCGACCACCAGCGTCTCGACGCCGGAGTCGGCCAGCACGTGTGCCAGCAGCGCCCCGCGGTAGGCGGTGTTCACGGGCACCTGGACCCCGCCGGCGACGCACAGCCCGGCGACGGCGAGCACGTGGTCGAGGTGGTCGTCGAGCATCAGGGCCACGCGGGGCTGGTCACCCAGTCGCCGGAACCACCCGCCGACCAGCCGCGCCCGCTCGAACAGCTCGCTCCGGGACACCACCTCGTCGGCCGACGTGACCGCGGGCCGGTCGGGATCCCGCTCGGCGCAGTCGGCCAGGACGCGGGTGATCGTGCGCTCGGCCAGCGGGGGGAGGCCGGCCGAGCGCACACGGCCCGGTGCCGGGGGGACGGCGGCCGGGTCGAGGAAGGGGTGGTCCCAGTGGTCGGCGGCGGTCACCGTGTCGACCGGCCGGCGCCGCACCGGTCCGTGACGGCCCACCGGCCACCCCACGGCGACCAGCGCGGCGATCACCCAGTCGTCGGGCACCCCGACCTGCTGCCGCAGCTCCGGCTCGCAGCGGGTGAACCAGCTCGACACCACCGCCCCGAGACCCTGTGCCCGGGCGGCGAGCAGGAAGTTCTGCACCGCCGGGTAGATCGACCCGCCGACCAGCAGCTCGGGGAAGCCGGGCGTGGGCCGGGTGCAGAACAGCACGAACGCCGGCACCTCGTCGACGTGGTCGACCAGGTGGAGCAGGCTGCGGGTCATGCGGGCGCGGCGCGACCGGTCGTCGGGCGCGGGCCGCTCGATGTCGTAGAGGCCGGCGATGGCGTCCCAGCCGGACCGGTAGGCCGGGCCGATGATCCGCCGCACCTCGGGCGAGCGCAGCACGAGGAAGCGCCAGGACTGCTCGTTGGAGCCCGACGGCGCCCAGGTCGCGGCCTCCAGGCAGCGGGCCAGGACGGCGTCGTCGACCGGGTCGGGCCGGAACCGGCGTATCGCCCGGGCGGTCCGCATGGTGGTCCACAGGTCGGCCTCGGGGTGCCCCTCGGGCACGCTCACCGGGCTCATCGGGCCCGCACCTGGTCGCGGTCGCGGGGCGCCCAGCGCACGAGGACCCGGGTGAGCGCGGTGATGGCCATGCTGAACGCGAGGCCCATCAACGCCACGGCGACGATCCCGATGTACATCCGGTCGGCCAGGAACAGCGTCCACGACTGGAAGATGAACTTGCCGATGCCGTCGTTGCCCTGGGCGAACTCGGCGCCCACCATCATCAGCACGGCGACGCCGGACGACAGCCGCAGGCCCACGAGGATCTGCGGCAGCGTGGCGGGGAACAGCACGTGGCGGAACATCTGCCAGTGGCTCACCCGGAAGGCCCGGGCCGCCTCGCGGTACCCGTCGGAGACCTCCATCACCGCGGCCATCGCGGAGAGCCACATGAAGAAGAACACGGTGATGGCGATCAGGATCACCTTGGGGCTCTCGCCCGACCCGAAGATCAGCAGCAGCATCGGCAGCAGCGCGAGCTTCGGGACGGTGTAGAGGGCCGAGAGCGTCGACTCCAGCGTGGCCCGCACCACCCGCACCGCCCCGCAGGCGAACCCCACGGCGACGCCGGTGACGCTCCCCCAGAACAGGCCCCACCACACGCGCTGCAGGCTGATCCACACCTGTTCCTGGAGGGTCCCCTCGTCGACCAGCTCCCGTCCGGCGGTCACGATGTCCGACGGGGAGGGGAACAGCCGGGTGTCGATCCACTCCCGGCTGGCGGCGAGCTGCCACAGCGCCACGAGGGCGACCGGGAACCCCCAGGCCAGCGAGCGGTACAGCCAGCGACGCCGGCGGGCGTAGCGGACCGGGTCGCGCATCGCCGGCGGCGCGGCGATCCGGTAGGTCACGTCGTTCCTCCCGAGACCGCTGCGACGTCCTCGACGACGGCCAGCTCCACCTCGTGGCGGAGGTGGGCCCAGAGCGTGCGCTGGAGCTCGGCGAACTCGACGGTGGCCCGGACGTCGGGCGTGCGGGGGCGCGGGAACGGGACGTCGACGATCTCGAGGACGCGTCCCGGTCGGGCGCTCAGCACCGCCACCCGGTCGCCCAGCAGCAGCGCCTCGTCCAGCGAGTGGGTCACGAAGATGACCGTGCGGGGCGACTCCTGGCACAGCGCCAGCAGCTCCTCCTGCAGCAGCGTCCGGAGCTGGGCGTCGAGGGCGGCGAACGGCTCGTCCATGAGCAGGATCTCGGGGTCGGTGGCCAGGGCGCGGGCGATGGACACCCGCTGGCGCATGCCGCCCGACAGCGTCGCGGGGTAGGCGCCGCCGAACGCCCCGAGCCCGAGGCGCTCCAGCCAGCGCCGGGCGGTCTCCCGGGCCTCGCGACGGGGGACGCCGGCGACGTCGAGCCCGAAGCGGACGTTCGCCTCCACGGTCTTCCAGGGGAAGATGCCGTAGTCCTGGAACACCATGGCCAGGTCGGGCGGTGCGCCGTCGGCCGTGTCGATGTCGATGGTCCCGCCGCTCGGCGGTGCCAGCCCGGCGAGGATGCGCAGCAGCGTCGACTTGCCGCACCCCGACGGGCCGACGAGGCACAGGAACTCGCCGTCGGCCACGTCGAGGTCGACCGGGCCCAGGGCGTGGACCTCGCCCCGCCCCGTGCCGAAGGTGCGCTCGATGGCTCGGGCGCTGATCTTCGGCACGGTGCTGGCGGGGGTCGTGGCGTCCACCGGGGAAGTCTCGGGGGCCGGGCCCGTCATTCCGCCAGCGGATCGATGAGCGAGGTGTCCACCCAGTTCTCCACGGGCAGCGCCTCGTCGTAGCCGAGCACGTCCCCGATGGCGATCCAGGCCTCCTGCACCTCCATCACCCACGTCGGATCGAGGGCCAGGGTGGGGTCGAACAGCAGCTCGTCGGTGGCCAGGATGTTCTCCATCGGCGCCCCGGTGACCTCGGCCAGGGCCTCCGCGACCTCGGTGTCGTCGTGGTAGTCGCCCTGGAGGTGGGTCTCGGTGGTGCGGGCGATGGCCCGGAAGAAGGCCTCGCCGGCCTCCCGGTTCTCCTCGAGCAGGTTCGGCCCGACGAAGTAGCCGTTGAAGGTCGAGCCCTCGGGGAACGACAGGAACAGCTCGCCGAAGCCCCGGTCGAGCGCCTGCTCGTAGAGCGGGTCGGCGAGCACGGCGCCGTCGAGGTTCCCCGCCTCGAGCTGGGTCAGCGCGTCGACCGAGTTGAACGACTGGATGTCGATGTCGTCGGTGTCGAGGCCGTTGTCCTGCAGCCAGGTGCGGAAGAAGCCGGCCGCCAGGTCGCCCCAGCCGCTGGGGCCGAGGGCGATGCGGGCCCCCTCGAGGTCGTCGGGGTCGACCGTGCCGTCGGGCTGGAACAGGTCGGGCTTCAGGTAGAGGCCGGTGGGCGAGTCGGGGCCGAACTGGTTCGACGCCGCCGCCCAGCGGACGTTCAGGCCCTGGTCGACGGCGTTGAAGAACCCGGCGACCGGAGAGGTGACGTGGACGTCGGTGCGCCCGGCGTCGAGGAGGGCGAGCGCCTCGGACGTCGGGGTGTCGGTGACCTCCAGCGTCAGGTTCTCGGCGGCGAGCTCGTCGAAGAAGTCGGCCAGGAGCGGCTGGGCGAACACCTCGATGCGCACCGGCGTCGTCATCTTGATGGTGTACGGCTCGTCCAGCGGCTGCGGGGCGAACGGGTCGCCCGTCGGGGTCTCGTCGTCGGCCGGTGCCGCCGTGGTGTCCGACGTCCCGCCCGCGTCATCGTCGTCGTCGCCCCCGCAGGCGGTGGCGACCAGCGCCAGCACCGCGAGCAGCAGCGCCCAGAGCCTCAGGTTCCGCTTCTGTGGTCTCATCAAGGTTCTCCCTGTCGTGGCGGGTCGCCCGCCCTGCACATTCCTCACAGTCCGAGCCCGATCGCCTGGGCCCGCCGCACCCGCCGCACCGCCGCCGGCAGCGCGTGGCACGCCCGGTCCGCCGACCGGCCCACGGCCCGCACCAGCGGCGCGAGCTCGGCGGGGTCGGTCGAGTCGATGGCGGCGAGGACCTCGTCGGGCGCCAGGCCCAGCTCGGAGCGCAGGTCCTCGTGGTGGCGCCGTCGCTCCCAGTCGCAGTGCGACGCCGCGGCGTGGAGGTGATCGAGGATGATCCCGACCTCCCGGTCGTCGCGCGGCGTCAGCTCGGACAGCCGGCCGACCAGTCGGGCCGTGGCGGTCACGGAGGCCTCGGGCGTCTCCTCCAGCAGCGGCAGCGCCGTGCCGCAGAGCCGGGCGAGGGCCGAGCCGAGCAGGGCCTCGTACACCGTGCAGAGCACGTGCTGCACCAGCACCAGCCGGCCACCACCTCCGGGGCGCCCCAGGCCCGCCCGCAGCGCGACGACGGTCTTGTAGGTGACGAAGGCGACGTGCCAGTCGAGCCGGGCGTGGTCGACGGGCCGACCGGCGGCCCGCTCGTACTCGGCGAAGCGGCGCTGGGGATCGCCCAGCTCGGAGTGCGCACCCCGGATCCACAGCCAGGCGAGGTCCTCGTGGGGGTCGCCCACGTGCGCCATCTCCCAGTCGAGGATCGCCGACACCCGCCGTTCGTGGACGAGGAAGTTGCCGGGGCCCAGGTCGCCGTGCACCAGGCCCGGGGGCGTCGGCACGTCGGGTCGGGTGGTCGCCAGCACCCGCCCGGCCAGGCGTACGAGCGGGACGTCCTGCAGGTCGGTCGCCGTGACCCGGGCCGTCCACCAGGCCAGGTCGGCGTCGACCGCCTCGGTGGTGGTCGCCGGCCGGTCGAACGGCAGGTCGGCGGTGTCGACGGCGTGGATGCGGGCGACGAGCCCCATCAGCTCCTCGCCGACGGCCTCGGCGGTGTCCCGGTCGAGGCGCTCGGTGCCGGGCACCAGCTCCATGACCGTGGCCGGCGGGTCGTCGATGGTGGCCAGCACCTCGGGGACCGGCAGGCCGAGGGCGCGGATGCGGCGCAGCAGGTCGGCCTCCCGTCGCAGGTCGAACTCCGTGCCGCTCATGCCGCTGTTGCCGTCGTCCAGCCGGAGGAACGCCGTGGCGTGGTCCTCGCCCGCGATCTGCACCCGGTACGCCGCCCGGGACCCGCCCCCGGGGTGGACCTCCAGGCGCACCGCGGGAACGCCCAGCGCCTGGGCGACGGTGTCGGCGAGGCGTCCGTCCGGTTGCGGTGCCGATAGCGGCATTTCCCTCCTCGTAGCAGTGATGAGCGCCACGGTATTCAGAGAATTGATAGACAGTCAACTACTAGTTGATTTCCTATCAACTCTGGGTGGGCGGCTAGCCTGCGGTGACGCCTGGCCAGGAAGCCGCCGACACTGGAGAATGGGTGCTCGGGATGACCCACTCGGAGACCGAAGACCGGATCCTCACGGCCACCGGCCGCGTCCCGGGGCGGCGGGGCATGAAGACCCGGCAGCGGCTGCTCGACGAGGTGGAGCGCCGCTGCATCGGCTCCCACTACGGCACCATCTCCGTGGCCGAGATCGCCCAGGCGGCCGACACGTCGGCGGCGACCTTCTACCACTACTTCCCCGACGTGGCGGCGGCCGCGGCCGAGGTGGCGGCGAACCACCTGGTGGAGTTCGACTCGGTGCTCGCCCTGGCCCACGAGGTGGTGGTCCGGGAGGGCGACCTGGAGGCCTGCCAAGCCCTGGTGGAGGCGTTCTTCGCCTTCTGGGAGGACCGCTCGGGGCTGCTGGAGGCCATCGTCGTCGCCTCCCGCGACGAGGACCCCCGGTTCTTCAAGGTGCTGCTCCGGGCGCTGGTGTCGCTGACCAACACGCTCTCCGAGGCGGTCAACGAGGGGCATCCCGCCGGGGTCGCCGGCTCGCTGGTGATGATGCTGAGCCACGCCGCGGCCCGGCGCGACGGCTTCGCCCGCGACGGCGTCCCCTTCGACGCCCTCGTCGACTCGCAGGCCCGCGTCATCCACGCCACGCTGACGGCCTGACCCGGCTCCCCTCTCAGCCGGCGGGGAGCTGCAGGCCCCGGCGGGCGATGACGTCGCGCTGCACCTCGCTGGCGCCGCCGGCGATGGTCAGCGAGATCGCCCGGCGCCAGAGACCGGCGATCCGACGCGCCGCCGGTCGGTCCATCCCGTCGGCCGGCAACGCGGCGACGAACGAGTCGGCCATCGCCACCAGCGCCTCGGTGGTGAAGAGCTTCACGGCCGAGGGCGCGACCTCGCCCAGCGCGCCGGTGTCGTCGAGCAGCTGGTCGACCAGCGCCCGTCCGAGCGTCACGTCGACGAACGCCCAGCCGAGCCGGGTGGCGGTTGCCGGGTGGTCGCCGAAGAGGTCGCGGGCCGCGTCGAGGAGGCGGACGCCGTCGCACCACGGGGTGGCGTTGCGTTCGAAGCGCAGGGCGTCCATCACCACGGCCCACCCCCGGTCGACCTGGCCGACCACCAGGTCGTCGTCGACCTCGACGTCGTCGAGGGTCAGCCGGGTCGTGGCCTCGCCGCCGGCGGTCGGCAGCGGCTCCACCCGCACGCCGGTCGCGGCCAGCGGCACCAGGAACAGCGTGAGGCCCCGGTGGCGCTCCGACCCGGGATCCGACCGCGCCAGCACCAGCGCGTGGTCGGCCACGTCGGCCAGGGTGCAGTAGAGCTTGGTGCCGCTGATGCGCCAGCGGCCGTCGGCGGCGCGGGCCGCCACGGTCCGGATGTTGGCGAGGTCGCTGCCGGCCTCCGGCTCGGTGTAGCCCAGCGCCGCCACCGCCCGGCCGGCCAGCAGGCGCGGCAGGACCTCCCTCTGGACGGGGGCCGAGCCGTGGGCCTGCAGCACCGCGGCGGTCATGGCGCTGGTGTTGAGCGCGTAGGTCGGCACGCCCACCAGCGCCAGCTCCTCGGCGATCTCGAACGCGGCGGTCGGGCTGAGCTCCGGGTTCAGCCCGGCGTGGGCGACGAACGCCCCCAACCAGCCCTGACCAGCGACGGCGCGGTGCACCCCGGGGTCGTGGAGGACCCCCGTGGCGTCGGCCTCGGTGGCCCGTCGCTCGTCCCAGACCGTGGCCAGCGCGGTGCGGACCGCCCGGCGCGCGGGGGTGTCGGCGGCCCGGCGAGGCGGCAGTCCGTGACCGACCCGGGCCGCCGCCTCGTCGGGATCGCCCAGCGCCAGCCGGGCCCCGGCCACCTCGGCCCGGGCGCGGGCGGCGACGTCGTCGGCCAGGTAGCCGCCCGCCCCGCGGAAGCGCACGGCCTCGTCGCACAGCCGGGCGACCGCCCGGGCCGCTCCCAGCCACACGGCCAGCGCCGTCGTGGGATCGGCGGGTCCGCTCCGGGCGGCCAGGGCGGCGGCCTGCAGCTCGACCCACCGGTCGGCGATCCGGTGCTGGACCACCTGGCGGGCGCCCAACGGCCGGCCGCCGATCGTGCGGGTGCGGACGTGGTCGATCAGCGCCTCGAGCACGGTGTCGCCGGTGCGCACCAGCTCCGTCGCCGCGGTCGTGCACCAGGCGACCACGGCGTCGTCCACCGAGGCTGCGGTGTCGAGCAGCGTGCCGTCGGCGACCCGGCCGATCCGCCGGATGCGGCCGTCGATCCCGGCGCCCGCCGGTGCGACCGGCACCTCCAGCAGACCCGTGCCGTGGGGGACGACGACCGTCCGCACGTCGAGGACGGTGCCCACGATGCCGTCGACGGCCGCCGGCAGGAAGGTCCGCGAGCCGGCGTCGATCCCGAGGCGGGCCAGCGCGGCGCGGCCGGCCTCTCCGCAGATCATGGGTTCATCGGCTCATGACCGCGGCGTAGTCGTCGGCGAAGCGGCGCAGGCCGTCGAGGGTCTCCCGGGTGCGGGTCCAGGGGCGGACGATGAGCCGGTCGATACCGGCCTCGACCCACCGCTCGACCTCGCCGACCGGGGGCGGCGTCGTCACGCAGGCCGTCACCGAGAACGGCGCGTCGGCCCGGCCGGCGTCCTCCCGGAACGAGCGCAGCAGGTGGAGCTGCAGGTTCAACGTGGCCAGCGAGTCGTGCGGCATCGACATCCAGCCGTCGCCGAGCGTGGCCGCCCGGCGCAGGGCCGCCCGCGACTCACCACCCACCAGCAGCGGGGGCCCGCCGGGCTGGGCGGGCTTCGGGTCGAAGCGCAGCGGTTCCCACGACCAGAACCGCCCGTCGTGGGCGACGACGTCCTCGGACCACAGCCGCCGGGAGACCGCCATCGCCTCGTCGAGGCGACGGCCGCGGGTGGCGAAGTCGAGCCCGGCGGCGTCCCACTCGCCCTTCAGCCAGCCGGCGCCGACCCCGACCTCCAGCCGCCCGTCCGCCAGGATGTCGACGGTGGCGAACCCTCGGGCGGCCACCAGCGGGTGGCGCAGCCCGTAGACGTAGACGAAGGTGCCGATGCGGATCTCGCTCGTGAGCGCCGCCAGGTAGCCGAGGTACGCCGGGCAGTCGAACAGGGGCGTCTCCGGCGGCACCGGTGGATGCCCGCCCTCGGCGTACGGCGTCCCCGCCATGTCGAGCGGGAAGACGAGGTGGTCGGGAAGCCACACCGACTCGAACCCGAGACGGTCGGCCAGCACCGCGGCGTCCGCCCACACGGCAGTGTGGGTCTGGGCGAGCGCTATCCCGAACCGCATGTGCCCTCCCGTCGACGTCCCGAAACCCGCTGTCTAGTCCTGAGTTGACGCACTATCAACTCCCAGATCGCCCTCAGGGCGGCCCGACCGTGGAAGGATGGCCGCGTGGCTGCCGCCGATCGTCCGCCCGCCGGGTACCACTCGGTGACGCCCCGGATGTTCGTGCCCGACGTCGAGGCCGCCGCCGGCTTCCTGCGGGCCGTCTTCGACGCCCTCGGCGACGTCCACCCCGATCGCCCGGCCGAGCTCCGCGTCGGCGACTCGCTCGTGATGGTCAGCTCCACGGCCGAGCGCGACCGCTTCCCGGCGTTCCTCTACGTCTACGTGGACGACGCCGACGCCACCTACCGGCGAGCGCTCGAACTCGGCGCCGTGAGCCTGGAGGAGCCGCTCGACACGCCCTACGGCGATCGTCGGGCGATGGTGCGCGACCCCTCCGGCAACGTGTTCCAGATCGCCCACCGCGTGGCCGGGGGCGACACTCCTTAGGTCGTGCGGCGGGCGCGGGCGCGGCGCTTGCCCTCGTGCATCGCCTGGACGCGGGCGACCGGGATGGCGTGGCCCTCGGCGAGGAGGTCGGCGCTGATGGGTTGGGGCTCGGGCATGCTGGTGGCCCAGGGGTCGGTGTCGCCGAGCCGGTCGAGGGCCGTGTGGACCGTGAAGTCGGCCGGCACCACCGAGTCGAGGTCGTCCCAGCCGAGGGGGAACGACACCGGGACCCCCGGCCGCGCCCGCGGGCTGTAGGCCGCCACCACGGTGGCCCCGCCGACCCGGGTGGAGTCGACGAACACCTTGCCGTCCCGGTCCTCCTTGATGAAGGCCGTGGTGGCGATGTCGGGGTCGAGCTGCTCGGTCCGCGCCGCGATGGCACGGGTCGCGGCGGCCGAGTCGTTCAACGGCGCCTGGTCGTCCACCGGGACGAACACGTGGATGCCCTTGGCGCCACTGGTCTTGACCGCACCCTCGAGTCCGACGTCGGCCAGCGCCTGGCGGACCAGGTGCGCCACCCGCACGACGGTGGCGAAGTCGGAGCCCTCAGGCGGGTCGAGGTCGAGCACGAGGTGGGTCGTCCGGTCGGGCCGGTCCGCCCGCACGAGGGTCGGGTGGTACTCGATGGCCCGCTGGTTGCCGAACCAGATGAGGGTGCGGCGGTCGTTGCACAGGGCGTACGACACGTTCCGCTTCGAGGTCTCCGCCCAGAAGTCGACCGTCTTCACCCACTCCGGCGTGTACTTGGGCACGTTCTTCTGCATGAACGCTTCCTGACCCCGGTGCACCCGGATGACCGACAGCGGCCGGTCCTCCAGCACCGGGATGATCCGGTCGCTCATGGCGTCGAGGTAGTCGACCAGGTCGCGCTTGGTAGCCCCGGCGCCGTCGAACAGCGGTTGGTCGAGGTTCGACAGCGACACCCCGTCCCTGGACTCGCCATCGTTCTTGGCGCTCATCCCCAGGGACGCTATCCGGCCCCCGCCGCCCCGAACCTTCGCCGCAGCAACTCGACGTCGTGCCGGTCGGCGACGTCGGCCGCGTCCATCAAGGGGTGGTGGCTCCCGCCTTCCGGGCCCTGCGGGGTCGGGGCGGCTCGGCGGTGGGTCGCAGGGGGAGCACCACGTCGGCGCGCTCGAGGTGGCTGTCGACGGTGTCGAGCCAGCGGATCACGGCGTCGAGCCGGAACAGCTCGGCGTCGACCGCCAGGGCGCGGCCCAGGTCGTCGTCGCCGGCGCCCTCCTTCGCCCGGGTGTGACGCTGCATCAGCCAGACGAGGTAGCGCCGATGCGTCTGCACCAGGCCGGCGACGTCGACCCCGGGCATGTGGAGCGCCACCAGCACCTTGATGGTCAGCTCGTCACGCGGGGGAGCGCTCATGTCGGGCGGGGTGCGCAGCCAGCTGGTCAGCTCGGCCTCGCCGTCGCCGGTCACCCGGAAGCGCTTCTGGGGGCCCTCCGCCTCGGCGTCGGCAGCGTCGTCGGACTCGACGAGCCCGTCGCGCTCCAACCGCCGCAGCGTCGTGTAGACCTGCCCGACGTTCAGCGGCCACGCCTCCCCGGTCCTCGCCTCGAACTCCTGGCGGAGCTGGAACCCGTACTTCGGCCCCTCGCTCAACAACGCCAGCAGCGCCTGCCGGATGCTCATGACCACCAACCTAGGGTGGCGGGCATGAGGGAACGGCGGCTGGTGTTCGGGGAGGACGCGGTGGGCTACGACGACGCCCGGCCGTCGTACCCGGCGGCGTTGGTCGACGACCTGGTGGGGTCCGTGGGGGCGTCCGCGCGGGTGATCGACGTGGGCACCGGCACCGCCAAGGCCACCCGGCTGCTGGCCGAGCGCGGGATGACGGGTGTGGGCGTCGAGGCCGACCCGGCCATGGCGGCGCTCGCCGCGCGGCACCTGGCGCCCTATCCGGGCTGGCGGGTCGACGTCTCCGACTTCGAGTGGTGGCGGCCCGCCGACGGCGACGCCCCGGCCGACCTGATCACCGCCGCCCAGGCGTGGCACTGGGTGCAACCCGAGGTGGGGCTGTGGCGGGCCCATCGGCTGCTGCGGCCGGGAGGGCGCATCGCCGTGTTCTGGAACCTCGCCGACGGGGACGACCGGCCGGTCCGCCGGGAGATCGACGCCGTCTACGACGAGATCGCCCCGGGGGAGCCGTTCTGCCCGACCATCGGCCGCGAGCAGGGAACTCCCTTCGCCCGGGCTCCCGAGGGCGCGACGTTCGCCGACGCCGAGCACCGGGTGTTCGCCTGGACCCTCCGGTACGCCCGCGACGAGCTGCTGGCGCTCCTGCGCACCCACTCGAACCACAAGCTGATGGCCCCCGACCAGCTCGACCGGGTCCTCGCCGGGGTCGCCCAGGTGGTCGACCGCCACGGCGGCACCTTCGACTACCCCTACGTCACCCAGCTCTGGACGGCGCGCCGGGATTAGTCCTTGGCGTCGGACCAGCGGCTGATCACGCTGACGTCGGCGACGAAGCGGACGGTGTCGTCGGGGGCCCAACGACCCGCGGCCTCCCGGAGGCAGTCGTCGAGCAGTCGGGCGGCCGCGTCGCCGTCGGCGACCGGGACGTGGAGGAGCAGCTCGTCGTGCAGGCAGAGCACGATCTGCGCTCCCAGGTCGGCGCCACGGGCCCGCACCGTGACCGCCCACACCTTGAACAGCTCGGCCGCCGCTCCCTGGACCAGGGCGTTGCGCCCGTAGCGCCCCCGGGCCGCCGCGCGGCTGCGGGCCTCCTGCTCGCTCGCCCCGTCGGCCCCCGCACCCCCGCCCATCCCCACCAGCCGCCCGCCGTAGGTGCGGAGGTCGCGGCCCATCTGGCCGGAGCGGTCGCCGTCGGCCAGGTACCCCATCGCCACCGGGTAGGCCGACGTGAGCCGCCGCAGCACTTGGGCGCCGTGACCGGTCGTCTGCCCGTACATGGCGCCGAGCATCGCCACCTTGGCAGTCGCCCGGTCGACGCCGAGGTGCTCGGCCATCGGCGCGTACATGTCGTCGGCCGACGTCGCCCGGGCCAGCGCCCGGTCGCCCGACACCGCGGCCAGCACCCGCGGCTCGATCTGCCCGAGGTCGGCCCGCACGAACACGTGGCCCGGCTCGGCCACCACCGCGCCCCGCATGTCGGCGGGCAGGTTGTGGAGCCCGGCCGACGCGGTCATCCGCCCGGCCGCCCCGTCGGCCCCCGACCAGGCGCCCCGCAGCCGGCTGTCGGCGCCGAGGTGCTCGTCGAGCCAGGTGTAGCCGTACGTGGTGGCGACCCGCTCGGCCTTGCGCCACGCCAGCAGGGCGTCGACCAGCGGGTGCTCGTCCCGGACGGCCTCCAGACGCCAGGCCCGGGTGTCGACGACCTCGATCCCGACCCGTCGCAGCAGCGACTTCACCTGGCCGGGGCTGCGCAGGTCGAAGCGCCCGGCATCGGCGGGGGCGTGCTCCAGGACCCGGGCGTCGCGCTCCGCCCGCCCCTGCGCCACCTCGGCGTCGGTGCGAGGCCGCGGTCCGACGATGTCGGCGAGCATGGCCTCGGCGACCGACCGGTCCACGGGCAGCCCGTCGATCGTCATCTCGGCGCACAGCAGCTCGGCGGTCGACTCGGCCCGGGCGGTGGCGGCGGCCCGTGGTCGTTCGTCGAGCCGCGCCTGCTGGAGCGTGGCGGCGGTGAGGGCCAGCTCGGCCCAGTGTGCGAGGTGGTCGAGCGACTCGGCCCAGCCGCCGCCCACCCACTCGCCGCTGAGGTGCCCGTCCGGCCGCACGGCGTCGCCGCCGTCGGGCGGGGTGAAGAGGTCGACGGGCCCGCCGGTCGGGAGGTCGTCGGTCGGCAGGTCGTGCAGCCGCGCCCACACCCGGCCCGGCTCGGCCCGCCACCCGCCGAACAGCAGCCGGTGGACGGCGGCCAGGTCCCAGCACGTCGCCACCCGCAGGCCCGACCGCACCAGCGCCAGCGCCGTCTCGCCCGACCACGTCACCCATCGCGGCCGCAGCTCCTCCTCGACCCGCCGCAGGCCGGCCACCGGGTCGTCGCCGGTGGAGAGCCGCACGGTCGCCGTCGCCGACGTCGTCGCGAGCCCCATCCCGATCCCCGGAGCGAACGTCACCGCGACGAGGCCGCCTCGTCCCACCCCGGCCCGCCGCAGCTCGTCGATCACCCCCGCACCCTGCCACGACCCGTCGGCCCCGACTTCACCAACGATTCAACGAATAGTTACATGGACTGCAAAGTTGCGTGATATGCAATAAAGCGATGACGGCGACCGAGAGCAGCGTGACCCTGGAGTCGACCGACGGCGAGGTACTCGCAGCGGAGGGAGCGGACGGGGCACAGGAGCGCCAGCTCGAGCACCGGCGGGTGCTGCTGGTGTTCTCCGGGCTGATGCTCGGGATGATGCTCGCCGCGCTCGACGCCACCATCGTCGCCACCGCGCTGCCCACCATCGTCGGCGACCTCGGGGGACTCGACCGGCTGTCCTGGGTCGTCACCTCCTACCTGCTGGCGCAGACCGTCGTCACCCCGCTGTACGGCAAGTTCGGCGACCTCTTCGGGCGCAAGACCCTGTTCCAGATCGCCATCACAGTCTTCCTCGTCGGCAGCGTCCTCTGCGGGGTGGCCGGGACGATCGGGCAGCTGATCGTCTTCCGCGCCGTGCAGGGCATGGGCGCCGGCGGGCTCATCGTGCTGGCGCAGGCGATCATCGCGGACGTCGTCAGCCCCCGGGAGCGCGGCCGCTACCAGGGCTACTTCGGCGCCGTCTTCGGCATGGCCACCGTCATCGGCCCCCTGCTCGGCGGCTTCTTCACCGACCACCTGTCGTGGCGCTGGGTGTTCTACGTGAACGTGCCGGTCGGCATCGTCGCCCTGCTGGTCACGAGCGCCACCCTGCCCGCCAACAGCCGTCGCCGGAACGTCACGATCGACTGGGCCGGCACCGCCCTCCTGTCGGCGGCGATCACCGCCCTCGTGCTGCTCACGACGTGGGGCGGCAACGACTACGGGTGGCTCTCTCCCACGATCCTGGGGCTGGGCGCCGGCGTGATCGTGCTGGTCGCGGCGCTGATCTTCGTCGAGCGCCGGGTCGCCGAGCCGGCGCTGCCGCTGCGCCTGTTCCGCCTGCGCACGGTCAGCGTCGCCTGTGCGCTCAGCTTCGTGGTCGGCATCCCCATGTTCGGCGCCACGACCTACCTGCCCACGTTCCTGCAGGTCGCCAACGGGGCGTCCGCCAGCAACTCGGGCCTGCTGCTCGTGCCGCTGATGATCGGGCTGATCAGCGCCTCGATGGTGGTCGGGCAGGTGGTCAGCCGCACCGGCCGCTACCGCGCCTTCCCCATCGCCGGCATGGCGGTCGCCAGCCTCGGCATGTTCCTGCTGTCCACGCTCGGCGTCGACAGCTCCCGCCTGCAGTCGGCCAGCTACATGGTGGTGGTCGGCATCGGGATCGGTCTGGTGATGCAGGTCCTGATCGTCTCCAGCCAGAACGAGGCGCCGCTGGAGGACCTCGGCGTCGCCACGTCGACCGTCAACTTCTTCCGTTCCGTCGGGGGCTCCGTGGGCGTCGCGGTGTTCGGGTCGATGGTCAGCGCCCGGCTGACCAACCTCCTGGGCGATGCCTCGGCGCTGGGCCTGACGCCCGAGCAGATGCGGGAGCTGCCGGCGGCCGAGCAGGCGCAGCTCGCCTCCGCCTTCGCCGACGCCATCCCCGGCGTGTTCCTGCTCTCCGTCCCCGTCATCGTCGCCGGCTTCGCGCTGTCGTGGCTCCTGCGGGAGACGCCGTTGCGAACCGCCTCCGGCGATGCCCGGCATGGCAGCCTTGTCCACGAATGAGCAACGGACTCCGGGAGCGGAAGAAGGCGGAGACCCGGGCGGCGCTGCAGGACGCCGCCCTCCGGCTGGCCGGCCGCCACGGCGTCGACAAGGTGTCGGTCGAGGCGATCGCCGAGGCCGCCGGTGTGTCGCCCCGCACCTTCTTCAACTACTTCTCGTCGAAGGAGGACGCCATCATCGGCATGTCGCCGGCGCTGCGGCCACCCGTCGCCGAGTACCTCCACGCCCGGCCTGCCGACGAGCCGCCCCTCGAGGCGCTGCGACAGGCGCTGCAGGCGTCGGTGGAGCGCCTGCAGGAGGACCCCGACCGCTGGACGATCCGCCGCCGGCTGGTGCAGGACCACCCGGGCCTGGCCAGCCGCTACGCCGCCCGCCTGGCGGAGACCGAGCGGGACCTGGTGGAGGAGGTCGGCCGGCGCCTCGGCCTCGACCCGGAGCGCGACACCTACCCGGCGACGGTCGTCGGCGCCGCCCTGGCCGCCACCCGCGTCGCGATGTCGATCTGGCAGGGCCACGACGACCCGTCGGGCCTCGCCGTCCTCATCGACGAGGTCTTCGTCCACCTCGCCTCGGGCCTACCGCCACCGCCCGGCTAGGCGAAGGTGGTGACGGTGGCGGTGCGGCCGACGTCGCTCAGGTCACGCCAGCGACGCCGCGCTGACCGACTGCTGGCCGGCCGAACGGGTGTGGACGACCCGGTAGGTGTTCCAGAACGTGCTGGTCGGCAGCGCCTCGATCCGGGACCGGGCCTTCTGCATCGCCACCGGTTGGTCGGCCTCGGGCAGTGCCCGGTAGGCGTCGTAGGAGTCCTTGTCGTCCCACTGCGAGTAGCTCACGACGAAGGCGCCGTCGAGGTTCCGGGCCCCGATGCCCTGCAGCACGGTGTGCGTCCGCCAGCCCGGGGTGTCCGGCAGCCAGCCCTCGGCGTCGACCAGCGTGGCGACCAACTCCTCGTGTCCGTCGTCGGGCACCTGGAAGATCTCGATGGCCGCGTAGTCGTCACGGGTGGGCGAGATCTCGGTGACGTCGCCCTGGTCGGAACGCCGGTAGGTGGCGGCGCACCGGGTCTGCAGCAGCCGGATCGACGTGGTGATCTCGGTGAACAGCGGCATCGTGCGGTGCTTGAAGACGTCCTCGGAGTAGCGGGCCTCGAGGTCCTCCTGGCTGCGCCACTGGATGAAGTTGGCGGTGCCGAGCCGCTGCTGGCCGCTGTGCACGGTGCTGGAGATCCAGCCGGGGAACGCCGCGGTGTCGACGATGTCGCGCATCGCCCCCAGCAGGTGGCCCTGCCGCTCGGGGGTGTCGGTCAGGAACAGGTTGAGGACGGTGAGGTAGCCGTCCTCGGCAGAGATGGTGGGCATGTGGTTCTCCTCCAGCTGTCCGTCGGGGATTCGCGGTGATGGAGGGCGTGTCCTGCGGATCATGGCGCACGTCTCTCCGGCCAGATGACGCCGCTCGCCGCACCGTGCCGACATTGAAACCCTGGTGGGTTCCTGCGTCGTCCCGGCACGCCGAGCGACGCCCCTGACTCGGAGATCCGCACACCGGATCCACAGGACACGCCCTTAAGGGCCGAACCAGTGGGCGAGGGCGTCGGTGACCTCGGCGCCCTCCTCGTCGGGGGCGATCCAGGCGACGTAGCCGTCCGGTCGCACCAGCACGGCGTCGACCCCGTCGAGCACGGTGCCGTCGTCGGTGAGGGCCGCGGTGACGGTGTCGACCCGGTCGGCCCACGGCGCGGCGGCGAAGCGCAGGTCGGCGTCGTCGCGCAGGTCGAGCAGCACGCCCCGGGCCAGGTGCAGCAGCTCGTACACCGACGACTTCTCGGCGCCGTCGACCACCAGGCCGACATCGGGCAGGCGGCGTCCGAGCAGAGGATGCGTGCCAGGGCCGACGTCGAAGCGGATGTCGAGGCCGGTCACCATGCCCACGAGGTGGCGCTTGACGTCGTCGTGCTCCAGGAGCTCCCCCAGGACGAGCCGCAGGGGATCCATCTCGTCGCTGCCCAGGTACACGATCCGCTGGGCCAGGGTGTTGGCCACCACCCGGGCCCCTGCCGGGTGACGTTCGGTGTGGTAACTGTCGAGCAGGCCCGGCGGCGCGTACCCGTGGATCTCGGCGGCGAGCTTCCACGCCAGGTTGACGGCGTCCTGCACCCCGGCGCTCATGCCCTGGCCGCCGATCGGCAGGTGGACGTGGGCGGCATCGCCGGCCAGGAACACCCGTCCCCGGCGGTACTCGGCGGCCTGCCGGCTCGAGTCGGTGAAGAAGCTGACCCAGAGCGGGGTGGCCCCGTGGATGTCCTCGCCGGTGAGGCGCTCCCAGGCCGCGGCCACCTCGGGGAAGGTGGGCGGCTCGCTGGTGCCGCGCAGCCCGGTGGCCCGCTCGTAGACCACCACCCGGCTGATCTCCGGGCCCATCGGCAGCACCATCACCATCCCGCCCGGCACCCGCTCGCCGGCGAAGCGGGGCCGCAGCGGCACGCCGCGCACGTCGGCCAGCCACATCTCGATCACGGGATCGGTGCCGGGGAAGTCGATGCCGGCCTGCTTGCGCACGACGCTGCGCCCACCGTCGCAGCCGACCAGCCAGCCGGCCCGGAGCGTCTGGGGACCGTCGGGCGTCGCCACGGCGAGCTCGACGTGGTCGTCGCCCACCTCGATGCCGGTGACCTCCCGGCCCCGGCGGACCTCGGCGCCCAGGCCGGCGGCCCACCCGGCCAGGATCGCCTCGGTGAGCGACTGCGGCACACCCCGTGCCCCGTACGAGCCGCCTTCGACGATCCGGTAGTCGATGGGGAGGCCGCCGAAGTGGCCGATGGGGATGGTGTCGAACTCGGGGAAGCGGGTCAGCAGGCCCCGCTGGTCGAACTCCTCGATCGTGCGGGCCGAGAACCCCAGCGCCCGCGACTGCTGCATCGGCTCGGTGAGCCGGTCGACGACGATCGCCGTCACGCCGGCCAGCCGCAGCTCACCGGCGAGCATCAGCCCCGTCGGCCCGGCACCTACGACGATTACGTCAGCATCCAGCTGTTCCATTTGGCCTCTTTCGACGGGGTGGTTCCAGCCTCATGACGACCCGGAGCCAAGTCAATGGAGCGAAATACAAGCTTTCGACAAACCTCTTCATGGGAGTGTCAGAACAGTCCCATCACCCGGTCGACCGCGATCTCGACCACCACCCGGTTGGGCAGCGCCGGGGGCGGCGACCAGTAGCGCTCGGCGTACGCCCGGGCCCCGGCGGCGTCGCGCGACGGGTCGTCGGACACCACGGCCGGGCCCTCGAGGGTGATCCAGCGGTTCCCGGCCACCTGGCAGACGGCGGCCCGGCTGCCTGGCTGCGCCACCAGGTTGCGGGCCTTCCGCGACGACGCGACGGTCATCACCCGGGCGAGGCCGGACGACGGGTCCCACGTGAAGCGCACCGCCACCACGTGGGGCGAGCCGTCGGGCCGGAAGGTGGTGATCGTGCCCAGGTGCCGCTCCTGCAGGAACGCTTCGGCCTCGGGCGAGGGGGACAGGGCGGGTCGGGTGGGTTGGCGGGACATCGCCGGGCCCCTACGCCGCGACCGCAGGCGACTCGGCCCGCTGCTCGGCGCCCATCCACGGCAGCAGCGCCACCGCGAGGGCCAGCGAGGCGGCGGCGAAGCAGGCGCCGACGAAGAACGCCTGGTGGAATCCGCTCGCCTGGGCGGGGATCAGGGCGGCGGGATCGCCCCCGGCCTTGGCCATCAGGTCGTCGATGCGGGTGAAGGCGATGGTCGACACGATCGCCACACCCAGCGCCCCGCCGGTCTCCTGGCTGGTGTTGATGAGGCCCGCGGCCAGGCCCGACTCGCGCTCCTCGACCCCCACGAAGGCGGCGATCTGCAGCGGGACGAACGACAGCCCCAGCCCCGCCCCGACCACCAGGAAGGCCGGCAGCAGGTGCTGCAGGTAGTCGGCGTCGGTGGGGACCTGGGACAGCATCAGCAGCCCGGTGGCGCTGAGCAGCAGGCCGGTGGCCAGCACGGGCTTGGCCGCCACCTTGGTGACCAGGCCGGAGGCGACACCGGCACCGACCGACACGACGATCGCCAGCGGCAGGTAGGCGAGGCCCGTCTCGAGCGCCGAGTAGTCGAGAACCTGCTGCATGTAGAGGCTGGCGAAGAAGAACAGCGTGACCGTCGACCCGAACAGGAACAGGGTGGCGATGTTGGCGGTGCGCAGGGTGGAGCGCCGGAAGATGCCGAGCGGCATGAGCGGGGAGCGGGCCCGCAGCTCGACCAGCACGAACGTCACCAGCAGGACGCCGGCGGCGACGAGGCTGCCGATGGTCCGGTTGGTGTCCCAGCCCACGTTGACGGCCTCGTTGATCGTGTAGATGAGCAGCAGCAGGCCGCCGGTGAGCAGCCCGGCGCCAAGGAAGTCGAAGTTGCCGCGGCGCGATTCGTCACGGCTCTCCGGCAGCACCGAGGGCGCCAGCACCGCGGCGACCAGGCCGATCGGCACGTTGATGAAGAAGATCCAGCGCCAGCCCGGGCCCTCGGTGAGCAGCCCGCCGAAGAGCACGCCGCAGACCGAGGCGATGCCGGCCAGCGACCCCCAGATGCCCAGCGCCTTGTTGCGCTCGGCGCCCTCCCGGAACACCGTGGTCAGCGTGCTGAGGGCGGCGGGGGCGATGAGCGCCGAGCCGAGCCCCTGGAAGCCGCGGGCCACGATGAGCACGGTGTCGTCCTGCGCCAGGCCGGCGATCAGCGAGGTTCCGGCGAACACCACGAGGCCCGTCTGGAGCAGGCGCCGGCGCCCGAGGGTGTCGGCCAGGCGCCCGCCGAGCAGGAGGAACCCGCCGAGCACGGTGCCGTAGGCGGTGACGATGTACTGCAGGTCGGACTCGGCGAAGCCGAGGCTGCGCTGGATCGACGGCAGGGCGACGTTCACGATCGACACGTCGAGGAAGACCATGAACTGGGCGACGCACAGGAACGCCAGGATCAGGCCCGAGCTGCGGGCGGCCGTGGGTGGCGCCGACGGGGAGGCGGACGGGTCGGTCAGGTCGACCGTGTCGGGGGACGTCATGGCGGGCTCCTCGCAGGCAGGCGGAACAGGATTCCTCTTCCGTGTGTGCCCATGATAAGTGGAAGGGCATTCCGTTTGTCAACGGGCTCCGGCACTTGACGCGACCCTGAAAGAACTTGTCCAAAGCTTGTAACGGCGTCTATTGACGCCATGGGTGGCCCTCGGGACTACTGGAAAGCAGTCGTCGAAAGAGGGCAAATGGACACGCTGGATGCAGACGTCATCGTCGTAGGAGCGGGGCCGACCGGGCTGATGCTGGCGGGGGAGCTCCGCCTCGCCGGAGTGGCGACGATCGCGGTCGAACGCCTCGCCGCACCGACCGGCCAGTCACGCGGCCTCGGCTTCACCGCCCGGGCCATGGAGGTCTTCGACCAACGGGGCCTCCTGCCCCGCTTCGGTGAGCTGGAAACCAGCCCGATGGGCCACTTCGGCGGCCTCCCGCTCGACTACTCGGTGGTCGAGGGCGGCCACTTCGGCGCCCGGGGCGTGCCCCAGTCGGTCACCGAGGCGGTGCTGCACGACTGGGCCACCGAGCTCGGCACCGAGATCCGCCGCCGGCACGAGGTGGTCGGGATCGCCGACGACGGCGAGCGGGTCGAGATCGCCGTCGAGACGCCCGACGGTCGGAGCAGCCTCCGGGCCCGCTGGCTGGTCGGCTGCGACGGCGGCCGCAGCACGATCCGCCGCCTCGCCGGCATCGACTTCCCCGGCACCGACGCCACCCGCGAGATGTACCTGGCCGACGTCGTGGGCCAGGACCTGCGGCCCCGCTTCACCGGCGAACGGGTGCCGGGCGGGATGGTGATGGCCGCGCCGCTGGGCGACGGCGTCGACCGCATCATCGTCTGCGAGATCGGCACGCCGCCGCGCAACCGGTCCGACGGCCTGAGCTACGACGAGCTGGCCGACGCCTGGGAGCGCCTCACCGGCGAGGACATCCACGGCGGGTCGGCTCTCTGGGTCAGCGCCTTCGGCGACACCGCCCGCCAGGCGAGCGAGTACCGCCGGGGGCGAGTGCTCCTGGCGGGCGACGCCGCCCACGTCCACCTGCCCGCCGGCGGCCAGGGCCTCAGCGTCGGCGTGCAGGACGCCGCCAACCTGGGCTGGAAGCTGGCCGCCGAGATCCACGGCCACGCCCCGCCCGGGCTGCTCGACACCTACCACCGCGAGCGCCACCCCGTCGGCGCCCAGGTGCTCACCAACTCCCAGGCCCAGGGCTCGCTCTACCTCACCGGCGAGGAGATGCAGCCGCTGCGCGACGTCTTCACCGAGCTGATGGTCCAGGACGACGTGAAGCGGCAGCTCGTGGGCATGGTCAGCGGGCTCGACATCCGCTACGACGTCGGCCCCGGCGACCACCCGCTGCTCGGCTACCGCCTGCCGAACCAGGACCTGGTGGTGGGCGACGAGAAGACCTCCAACTACGAGCTCCTCCACGCCGGGCGCGGGGTGCTGCTCGACCTGGTCGACGATCCCGAGCTGCGTGCCGCCGCCGCTCCCTGGGTCGGCCGCGTCGACACCGTGGCCGCCCGCCAGCACGACTGCGAGTCGCCGCTCGACGCCCTGCTGGTGCGGCCCGACGGCTACGTCGCCTGGCTGGCGCCCGACGGGCCCGACGCCGGGAGCCTCACCGACGCCCTCACCCGCTGGTTCGGCCCGGCGGAAGGAGCCTGACATGCACAGCACGCTCATCGTCGCCCGCATGCAGCCCGGCTCGGCCGACGACGTCGCCAAGCTCTTCGCCGAGTTCGACGCCACCGAGATGCCCGACGTGATGGGCACCCGGCGGCGCCAGCTCTTCCACTACCAGGGCCTCTACTTCCACCTGCAGGACTTCGACACCGACGACGGTGGCGAGACCATCCAGGCGACCCGGACCCACCCGCTCTTCGTCGGCATCAGCGAGGCGTTGAAGGCGCACATCGACGCCTACGACCCCGCCACCTGGCGCAGCCCGGCCGACGCCATGGCCACCCGCTTCTACCACTGGAGGGCTGAACCCACATGACCAGGCGCGTCGTCATCACCGGCATCGGCGTGCTCGCGCCGGGCGGCATCGGGACCAAGGAGTTCTGGAGCCTGCTCAGCGACGGCCGCACCGCCACCCGGGGCATCACGTTCTTCGACCCCTCGCCCTTCCGCTCGCGGGTCGCCGCCGAGATCGACTTCGACCCCGCGGCCCACGGGCTGTCCCCGCAGGAGATCCGCCGCATGGACCGCGCCGCGCAGCTGGCCGTGGTGGCGACCCGGGAGGCGCTGGAGAGCAGCGACCTGACCCCGTCCGACCTCGACCCGCAGCGCACCGGCGTCACCATCGGCAGCGCCGTCGGGGCGACGATGGGCCTGGAGGAGGAGTACCGGGTGGTCAGCGACGACGGTCGCCTCGAGCTCGTCGACCACGAGTACGCGGTGCCCCACCTGTACGGCTACCTGGTGCCCAGCTCGTTCGCCGCCGAGGTGGCGTGGGCAGTGGGCGCGGAGGGGCCGGTCACCGTGGTGTCGACCGGCTGCACGTCCGGGCTCGACGCGGTCGGCCACGCCTGTGAGCTGATCCGCGAGGGGTCGGCCGACGTGATGATCGCCGGGGCGTCCGACGCGCCGATCTCGCCGATCACGATGGCCTGCTTCGACGCCATCAAGGCCACCACGCCCCGCAACGACGAGCCCGAGCACGCCTCCCGGCCGTTCGACAGCACCCGCAACGGCTTCGTGCTGGGCGAGGGCGCGGCCGTGTTCGTGCTCGAGTCGCTGGAGGCAGCCCAGGCCCGCGGCGCCCACGTCTACGCCGAGATCGCCGGCTTCGCCTCCCGCTGCAACGCCTTCCACATGACCGGCCTGCGGCCCGACGGGCGGGAGATGGCCGAGGCCATCACCACCGCGCTGGCCGAGGCCCGGCTGGCGCCCGAGGCGGTCGACTACGTCAACGCCCACGGTTCGGGCACCAAGCAGAACGACCGCCACGAGACGGCGGCGTTCAAGCGCAGCCTGGGCGACCACGCCCGCCGCGTCCCGGTGAGCTCGATCAAGTCGATGGTCGGCCACTCGCTGGGGGCGATCGGGTCGATCGAGATCGCGGCGTCGGTGCTGGCCATGACCCACGACGTGGTGCCGCCCACCGCCAACCTCCACTCCCCCGATCCCGAGTGCGACCTCGACTACGTGCCGCTCACCGCCCGCGAGTGGCGCACCGACACGGTGCTCACGGTCGGCAGCGGCTTCGGCGGCTTCCAGAGCGCCATGGTCCTCACGCAGGCGGGTGCTGACCGAGCGTCCGTCCGTAGCGAGGCTCGCCGAGCGAGGCCCGGCGAAGAGCGAGCGTGGCCCGAGCGGCCCGCTGCGGAGCAGCAAGAGCGGGAAGCAACAGCATGACGGTGGTCGTGACGGGCGTGGGGGTGACCGCGCCCAACGGGCTCGGCACCGACGACTGGTGGGACGCGACCTGCCACGGACGCAACGGCATCGGTCGGGTGACCCGCTTCGACCCGACGCCGTACCCGGTGCGCCTCGCCGGCGAGGTGCCCGACTTCGCGCCCCGCGACCACCTGCCCAGCCGGCTCATCCCCCAGACCGACCACGTGACCCGGCTGGCGCTGGTCGCCGCCGACTGGGCGTTGGCCGACGCGGGCGTGCGGCCCGAGGACCTGCCCGAGTTCGACATGGGCGTGGTCACCGCCAGCTCGGCGGGCGGCTTCGAGTTCGGCCAGGGCGAGCTGCAGAACCTGTGGAGCAAGGGCAGCCAGCACGTGAGCGCCTACCAGTCGTTCGCCTGGTTCTACGCCGTGAACACCGGGCAGATCTCGATCCGCCACGGCATGCGCGGCCCCAGCGGCGTGCTGGTGGGCGACGGCGCCGGCGGGCTCGACGCGCTGGCCCAGGCCCGGCGGCTCATCCGCAAGGACAGCCGGCTGATCGTGTCCGGCGGCGTCGACGCCAACGTCTGCCCGTGGGGCTGGGTGGGCGAGATCGCCGGCGGCCGGCTCAGCACCAGCGACGACCCCGACCACGCCTACCTGCCGTTCGACGCCGACGCCCGGGGCCACGTGCCCGCCGAGGGCGGCGCCCTGCTGATCCTGGAGGACGCCGGCTCGGCCCGCGAGCGGGGCGCACCCCGGGTCTACGGCGAGCTGGCCGGCTACGGCGCCACCTTCGACCCGGCCCCCGGCAAGCGCGGGCCGTCCGGACTGGCGCGGGCGCTGCGGCTGGCGCTCGACGACGCCGGCGTCGCCCCGGCCGACGTCGACGTGGTGTTCGCCGACGCCGCCGGCCTCCCCGACCTCGACCGGGTGGAGGCCGACGCCCTCGCCGGCCTGTTCGGCCCGGGCGGCGTCCCCGTCACCGCCCCCAAGACCATGACCGGGCGACTGACGTCCGGTGCCGCGCCCCTCGACGTGGTGGCCGCCCTGCTGGCGATCCGCGACGGCGTCGTCCCCCCGACGATCAACGTCACCCCCGTGCCCGACTACGGGCTCGACCTGGTGGTGGGCGAACCCCGCCCGCTGCCGGTGCGGACCGCGCTCGTCGTCGCCCGCGGCCAGGGCGGGTTCAACGCCGCCGTGGTCGTCCGCTCCGCCGACTGAACCCTGATCCCCCGATCCAGTCCCCCCGACGAGGAGATCGCGATGACCGACCAACGCATTCAACAGATCACGCTCGACGACCTGCGCCGCATCCTGCGGGAGTGCGCCGGCGAGGAGGAGGGCGTCGACCTCGACGCCGACATCCTCGACACCGAGTTCGAGCTGCTCGGCTACGACTCGCTGGCGCTCCTGGAGACCGCCGCGCAGATCACCCACGAGTACGGCGTCGAGCTCGACGACGACGCCACCACCGCCGCCCGGACGCCACGCGAGCTGCTCGCGCTGGCGAACGCCTAGGTCGCCGTCGTGGCCGTCACGATGACGCGGGGCACCGGTGCCCCGGAGGACACCGACTGGGTGGTGTGCCCCGGCTGCCGGGGGATGATCTACGCCAAGCGCCTGGCCCGCAACCTGCACGTCTGCCCGGACTGCGGCGAGCACCACCGGCTCACCGCCCACCAGCGGCTGGAGCAGCTGCTCGACGAGGCGCCGCAGGAGCTCGACGTGTCGGGCCGCAGCGTCGACGTGCTCGGCTTCACCGACACCAAGCCCTACACCGTGCGCCTGGCCGAGGCCCGCGCCGCCACCGGGCTGGAGGAGGGGGTGGTGATCGCCCGCGGCGCCGTCGACGGGCACCCCGTCGTGTGCGCGGTGATGGACTTCCGGTTCCTCGGCGGGTCGCTCGGTGCCGCCGTCGGCGAGGCCATCACCCGGGCCGCCGAGCACGCCCTCGCCGAGCGGACGCCGCTGCTGATCGTGTCGGCGTCGGGTGGCGCCCGCATGCAGGAGGGCGCCATCTCGCTGATGCAGATGGCGAAGACCAGCCAGGCGATCGGCCAGCTCGGCGACGCCGGCATCCTCACGATCTCGCTGGTCACCGACCCCACGTACGGGGGCGTGGCGGCGTCGTTCTCGACGCTGTGCGACGTGATCGTGTGCGAGCCCCGGGCCCGCCTCGGCTTCGCCGGCCCCCGGGTGATCCAGCAGACGATCCGCAGCACGCTGCCGCCCGGGTTCCAGACCGCCGAGTTCCTGGCCGAGCGCGGCCTGGTCGACATCATCCGCGAGCGCAGCGGCCTGCGCGCCTGCCTGTCCCGGCTGCTGGCCACTGCATCTCCCGCCGTGGCCGCCGCGGCGCCGGGCGGCGGGGACGTCGACGCCGTGGTGCGCGACCCCGACCAGCTGGCCGACGTCGACGCCTGGAAGACCGTGCAGCGGGCCCGCGACATCGACCGCCCCACCACCCTCGACTTCGTCAACCGGGTGTTCGACGACTTCGAGGAGCTGCGGGGCGACCGGGTGGGCGACGACTGCCCCGCCATCGTCGGCGGCGTCGCCCGGCTCGACGGCCGGCCGGTGATGGTGATGGGCCACCAGAAGGGCCACACCATCGGCGAGCTGAGCGCCCGCAACTTCGGGATGGCCGCCCCCGGCGGCTACCGCAAGGCGTCGCGGCTCATGCGGCTGGCTGCCAAGCTGGGCCTGCCCGTCGTCACCTTCGTCGACACGCCGGGCGCCCACCCGGGCGTCGAGGCCGAGGAGCGGGGGCAGGCCCTCGCCATCGCCGAGAGCATCCGGCTGATGGCCGGCCTCCCGGTGCCGGTGGTGACGCTGGTGACCGGCGAGGGCGGCAGCGGCGGCGCACTGGCGCTGGCCGTGGCCGACGAGGTGCTGATCTGCTCCAACGGCGTCTACTCGGTGATCAGCCCCGAGGGCTGCGCGTCGATCCTGTGGAACGACGCCGGTATGGCGCCCACCGCGGCGGCGGCGCTGCGGGTCGACGCCCGGCAGCTGCTGCGGCTCGGCATCGTCGACGGCGTGGTCCGGGAGCCGGAGGGCGGCAGCCAGACCGACCACGCCCTGGCGGCCCGTCGGGTCCACGCCGCGATCGCGGCGGCGATCGACCGGTTGTCCGCGTTGGATGCCCCGGCTCTCGTCGCCCGCCGCCACGCCCGGTTCCGGGCCTTCGGCACCTCGGCCGTCGCATGACCGACGAGGCCCTGGCGTCGCTGGTGCAGCGGGTGCAGGAGAGCGCCCTCGCGCTCGCCGCCCAGGCACCGTCGCGGCCGCGGGCCGTGCGGGTGCGGGCCGGGGACGTGTCCGTGGAGCTCGAGTGGGCGTCGGAGGGCCCCGCCGGGACGATCGTCGCCACCGAGCAGCAGGACGTGGCCACGACCGCCGCCCCGGCGGGGCCCGCCGAGGCCGATCCACCGGGCCGTGCCTACCTCACGGCCTCCACGGTCGGTGTCTTCTACCGCTCCCCCGAGCCCGGCGCCCCGCCGTTCGTCGACGTGGGTGACACGGTCGTGAAGGGCCAGCAGGTCGGGATCATCGAGGCGATGAAGCTGATGATCCCGGTCGAGGCCGACGCGGCCGGCTGCGTCGTCGAGGTGCTGGTCGACGACGGCGCCCCGGTCGAGTTCGGCGACCGCCTCTTCGCCGTCGCCCTCGGCGAGACGGCCGCAGGCGGGACGTGACCATGTTCCGCAAGGTCCTGATCGCCAACCGGGGCGAGATCGCCCTGCGCGTCGCCCGGGCCTGCCGGGAGCTGGGCATCTCCACCGTGGCGGTCCACTCCACCGAGGACCGCGACTCGGCGGTGGTCGCCTACGCCGACGAGTCGGTGCAGATCGGCCCGGCCCCGGCCAAGCGCAGCTACCTCAACATCCCGGCCATCGTGGAGACGGCCCGCCGCACCGGCGCGGAGGCCATCCACCCCGGCTACGGCTTCCTCTCCGAGGACCCGGACTTCGCCGAGGTCTGCCGCGACAACGACATCGTGCTCATCGGCCCGCCGCCCGAGGTGACCGCCCAGCTGGGCGACAAGACCGTGGCCCGCCGGATGATGGCCCGGGCCGGCCTCCCGATGCTGCCGGGGAGCCTGGAGCCGCTGCGGTCGGTCGACGTGGCCCATCGCACCGCCGACGAGGTCGGCTACCCGGTGATCATCAAGGCCGCGGCCGGCGGCGGCGGTCGGGGCATGCGGATGGTGCAGCGCAGCGCCGACTTCCCCGACGCCTACCTGGAGACCCGGGCGGGGGCGCAGGCCCTGTTCGGCGACCCCCGGGTGTATGTCGAGCGCTACCTGGAGACCGCCCGCCACGTGGAGATCCAGGTGCTGGCCGACACCCACGGCACGGTGCTGCACCTGGGCGAGCGCGACTGCTCGGTCCAGCGTCGTCACCAGAAGCTGCTGGAGGAGACGCCGGCGCCCCGCCTGGCGCCCGGGATCGTGCAGCAGATGGGGCAGGTGGCCGTCGACGGCGCCCGGGCCGCCGGCTACGTGGGCGCCGGCACGTTCGAGTTCCTGGTCGGCCCGGAGGGCGAGTTCTACTTCATGGAGGTCAACTGCCGGATCCAGGTGGAGCACCCGGTCACCGAGATGGCCACCGGCGTCGACCTGGTGCACCAGCAGCTGCACGTCGCCGCCGGCGAGCCGCTGAAGCTCTCCCAGGACGACGTGGTCCTCCGGGGTGCCGCCGTCGAGTGCCGCATCAACGTGGAGGACCCCGACCGCGACTTCGCCCCGACGCCGGGGGTGCTCGAGGAGTTCGTCCCCGCCGGCGGGCCGTTCGTGCGGGTCGACACCCACGGCTTCACCGGCTACCGGGTGCCGGCCGCCTACGACTCGCTGCTCGCCAAGCTCGTGGTCTGGGCACCCGACCGCGACCAGGCGCTTGACCGCATGGACCGTGCCCTGGGCGAGTTCCGGGTGCGCGGCCCCGGCGTCCGCACCACCACCGACTTCCTGCGCGAGGTCGTCCACCACCCGACCTTCCGGGCCGGGGAGCACAGCACGTCGATCGTCGACGAGGTGCTCCGCGCCCGCAACCACCGAGTCACCCGACCCGCCTGACCCGTCTGACCTGCCCACACAGGAGGAGCCATGCCACAACACGTCGCACTCGTCACCGGGGCCACCAGCGGGATCGGCCGCGCCGTGGCCCAGCTCGTCGCCGCCGGGGGGAACAAGGTGTTCCTCTGCGCCCGCGACGCCGACAACGTCGCCCTCACCGTCAAGGAGCTCCGCGAGGACGGCCACGAGGCCCAGGGCGTGGCCTGCGACGTCCGCGACCCCGAGCAGGTGCGCGCCTTCGTCGAGGCCGCGGTCGACACCTACGGACCGGTCGACGTCCTGGTCAACAACGCCGGGCGCAGCGGCGGCGGGGTGACCGCCGAGATCGCCGACGACCTGTGGTTCGACGTGGTCGCCACCAACCTCCACAGCGTCTTCCTCATGAGCCGCGACGTCCTGTCGATCGGCGGGATGCGGGAGCTGCCGTGGGGCCGCATCGTCAACATCGCCTCGACAGCCGGCAAGCAGGGTGTGGTGCTGGGGGCGCCGTACTCGGCGTCGAAGCATGGCGTGGTCGGCTTCACCAAGGCGCTCGGCAACGAGCTGGCCAAGACCGGCATCACCGTCAACGCCGTCTGCCCCGGCTACGTCGAGACGCCCATGGCCCAGCGGGTGCGGCAGGGCTACGCCGCGGCCTACGAGACCAGCGAGGACCAGATCCTCGAGCAGTTCCAGGCCAAGATCCCGCTCGGCCGGTACTCCACGCCCGACGAGGTGGCCGGCATGGTCGGCTACCTGCTCTCCGACACCGCGGCCTCGGTCACCTCGCAGGCGATCAACGTCTGCGGCGGCCTGGGCAACTTCTGAACCAGCGTTCTGTCTTCGCTGAGCCCGGAATAGCCGGCTCAGCGAAGACAGAACGACGAGACGAGAGGAGCCACCATGCCCGAGACCCGCAACGTCGAGCACGGGATCACCGTGCAGGCCCCCGCGGCGCAGGTCTACGACCTCATCGCGGACGTCACCAACTGGCCCCAGGTGTTCCCGCCCACCATCCACGTCGAGCAGCTGGAGCGCAGCGACACCGGTGAGCGCATCCGCATCTGGGCCACCGCCAACGGCGAGGCCAAGGCGTGGACGTCGCGCCGGGTGCTCGACTCGGCCGAGCGCCGCATCGAGTTCCGCCAGGAGGTGTCGACCCCTCCCGTCGGAGCGATGGGCGGCACCTGGATCGTCGAGCCGCAGGCCGAGGACGTGGCGCGGGTGCGGCTGCTGCACGACTACCGCGCCGTCGACGACGACCCCGCCAAGCTGGAGTGGATCGACCAGGCCGT
Source organism: Acidimicrobiales bacterium (assembly GCA_035316325.1). Lineage (NCBI taxonomy): Bacteria > Bacillati > Actinomycetota > Acidimicrobiia > Acidimicrobiales > Acidimicrobiales bacterium. The sequence continues at coordinate 41,681 of DATHJB010000080.1, read as the reverse complement.
CGACCGCAACAGCACCTCGGAGCTGGCGGCGCTGAAGGCCAACGCCGAGCTGGCGATCGGCCGCCGCGACCTGGTGCTCACGTTCGACGACACCGTCGAGATCGCGGGGGCCGGGAAGGACGTCTACGACTTCCTCAACGAGGCCGACCGCTGGGAGGAGCGGCTGCCGCACGTGGGCCGGGTTGCGCTCGACGAGCCGACGCCCGGCCTGCAGGTGCTGGAGATGGACACGAGGACGAAGGACGGGTCGACCCACACCACCAAGTCGGTGCGGGTGTGCTTCCCGTCCACGAGGATCGTCTACAAGCAGGTGGTGGTGCCGGCGCTGATGACGCTGCACACCGGCCGCTGGCTGCTCACCGACACCGACGACGGGGTGGTCGCGGCGTCGCGGCACACGGTGGCGATCAACGAGGCCAACGTGGCGGCGGTGCTGGGCGAGGGCGCCGGGGTCGCCGAGGCGAAGGAGTTCGTGCACAAGGCGCTCAGCGGCAACAGCCTCGCCACGCTGGGCCACGCCAAGGAGTACGCCGAGAGCCGGCGGTGAGCTCCGTGCGACAGCTGACGACCGACGTCGTCGTGGTCGGGGCCGGTCCGGTCGGCCTGCTGCTGGCGGGCGAGCTGCGGCTGGGCGGCGTCGACGTCGTGGTGGTGGAGCGGCTGGCCTCGCCGCACGACGAGTCGCGGGCGTCGCAGCTGAGCGCCCGCACGATGGAGATCCTCGACCAGCGGGGCCTGGTGGAGCGGCTGGGCGGGGCGCCCAATGTGAGGCCGCCCCGGGAGGAGGTGGGTCACTTCGGGGGGCTGCCGCTCGCCGTCGGTGGCGTGGCCAGCCCGTACGCCGGTCATTGGAAGGTGCCGCAGACCGACACCGAGGCCCTGCTGGGAACGTGGGCGGTGCAGCTCGGCGCTGTCGTCCGCCGTCGCCACGAGCTGGTCGCCCTCGAGGTGCACGACGACCACGTCGCGGCGACCGTCACGGCACCGGACGGGACCAGCACCCTCCGATGCTCGTACCTCGTGGGCTGCGACGGGCAGGACAGCACCGTCCGGCGGCTCGCGGGGATCGCGTTCCCCGGTACGGACGCGACCCGCGAGCTGCTGAGGGGCGACGTCGCGGGCATCGACGTACCGAACCGGCGCTTCGAGCGGCTGCCGGGCGGGCTCGCGATCGCCGCCCGGCGGCCCGACGGCGTGACCCGGTTGATGGTCCACGAGGCGGGCCGGGCCCCGGCCGGGCGCGACCCGACGTTCGCGGAGCTGGCCGGTGCCTGGAGGCGGGTCACCGGCGAGGACGTCTCGTCGGGCACGCCCCGGTGGCTGAACGCCTTCGACAACGTCACCCGGAAGGCTGCCGAGTACCGGCGGGGCCGGGTGCTGCTGGCCGGCGACGCCGCCCACCGGCAGATGCCGATCGGCGGCCAGGCGCTGAACAGCGGGCTGGGCGACGCCTTCAACCTGGGTTGGAAGCTGGCGGCGGTGGTGCAGGGCTCGACTGCACTCGACCTGCTCGACAGCTACCACGACGAGCGCCACCCGGTCGGCGCCGCGGTGCAGGACGACGTCCGGGCCCAGGAGCTGCTGCTGCTCGGCTCGGCGGACCTCGACCCGCTGCGGGCGGTGCTGGGGGAGCTGCTCGCTCTGCCCGCCGCCCGCGACCAGCTCGCTGCGGTGGTCAGCGGCGTCGACGTCCGCTACCCGGCCGACCCGGACGACCACCCGCTCGTCGGCACCCGCCTCCCGCCCTGCAGCTGGTGGGATCCGACCCGACACCACGGCCTGCTTCTCGGGTGCGGGGTCGACGTCGCCGACGTGCCGTGGGGCGACCGGGTCCGGGCGGTGCCCGGGCTGGGCGTGGCGGGCCTCGACGCCGGTGACCTGGTGCTGGTCCGCCCCGACGGGCACGTGGCCTGGGTCGGCTCCGGCGACGACGCCGCGGGCCTCGAGGCGGCGCTCACCCGCTGGTTCGGGGCCCCGGCCGTCGCCGGGTCACGTCGCTGAGCCGATGGGCGCCCGCCGCCGATGTGCCCGCCGGGCCATGTCGTCGAGCGGTCGCGTCGGGCCGTGGGGGTCGTCGTCGACCAGGGCGGCGCGGTCCTCGCCGAAGCGGAAGCCGACGCCCCGGACGGTGACGATCCAGGTGCCGGAGCCCAGCTTGTTGCGCACGCTGCTGACGTGGGTGTCGATGGTGCGGCTCGACTCGGTGCAGTTGCCGTCCCACACCCGCAGCGCCAGCTCCTGGCGGGAGAACACCGCCTCGGGCCGGGAGGCGAGGAGGCCGAGCAGGTCGAACTCCTTGCGGGTGAGACCGACCACGTGGCCGCGGAGCCGCACCTCGCGCCGGGCCGGGTCGATGTGCAGCGGGCCCCGCTCGACCGGGCCGGCGGCGTGGCCGGTGCGTGGCCCTGCCGCCCGGCGCATCACCGCGTCGATGCGGGCCATCAGCTCACGGAACCAGTACGGCTTCACCAGGTAGTCGTCGGCGCCGGCCTGGAGACCGAGCACCCGGTCGAGCTCGCTGCCGCGCTTCGTCACGGCGATGATCGGCGTGTCGCAGGCGCTGCGGACGCCCCGGCAGACCTCGAGGCCGTCGATGTCGGGCAGCTCCAGGTCGAGCAGCAGGAGGTCGGCGCGGTGGTAGGCCCGCAGCGCGTCGGCTCCCGTCCCGACGCTCTGGGCGTCGTGGTTGTGCCTTTCGAGTCCACGGATCAGCGTCTCCGCCGAAGCTGCATCGGGTTCTACCACGAGTACGCGCAATGTCGACCCCTGTACATCCAAGACAAATAGGCTCAGAAAGTGACGACTGGAACGACTAAACGCCACGGTCGGACCGGTGCAATCCCCAGCCCCAGCTGCCCGGCCGATATGTACTGACCGAGGCCCAATTTACCAGCAACCCGCAGAGTGTTCAACCAGCTACGACATGACGTGCTAAATGTCACGTCTTTCGGCGATCAGGGTTCGATCGGTCGATCTATTTCGAAATCTCGTGGGCACTTCTTATCTAGAAAGATTCGAAACAACTTGTGCGATGTGGACCACGACGGTCACGGTTGCCATGAGGTCGCCCTGACCTCGTCGCCTTCCCCAGGCTTGGAAGCGGAATTGGATTCCGGTGATTAGATTAGGCGGAAGGAGATTCCGCATGTCAACCCCTGTTTCCGCCGCCACCACCGACACCACGCCCCGCCGCCGACGGGCCGACGCCGAGCGCAACCGCATCCGGGTCCTCGACGCGGCACGCACGCTGTTCGCCGAACGGGGCGACGACGTGTCGATGGAGGAGGTGGCCCGGCAGGCGGGAGTGGGCATCGGCACCCTCTACCGGCACTTCCCCACCAAGGAGGCGATGGTCGAGGCGGCCGCCCAGCAGCGCTTCGGCGACATCCTCACCTACTACCGCGAGGTGTGCCGGGAGCGCCCCGAGCCGCTCGAGGCGCTGTCGCTGCTGCTCACCCACATCGGCGAGACGCAGGTGCGCGACCGGGGCTTCTGCAGCGTGGTCGAGGCCACGGTCGGCTCCGGCGAGGCACCGGGCGAGCTGCGGGCCGAGTTCGAGGGCGAGCTGGTCGACCTGATCAACAAGGGCCAGGCCGACGGGACCATCCGTGAGGACGTCGAGGGTGCCGACATCCTGGCCGTCACCTGCGGGCTCGCCACCGTCGTCTCCCGGGCCAGCGGCGACTGGCACCGCTTCGTCGAGATCGTGGTCTCGGGTCTGCGGCGCTAGCGCTCCGACCAGCGGTTCACCGCGGGGTCGCCGCCACGAAGTCGGCCACCACCCGGGCCAGCTCCGGGCCCTTGTCCTCCTGGAGGAAGTGGCCGCCGCCCGCGATCGTCGTGTGGGGCTGGTCCTTCGCCCCCGGGACCAGGCGCTGGAAGATGCCCTCGCCGCCCCGGGTGATCGGGTCGCCGTCGGAGAACGCCGTCAGCAGCGGCTTCTCGAACGCCGCCAGCGTCTCCCATGCGGCGCGGTTGGCGGCCGTCGCCGGGTCGTCGGGCGACGTCGGCACCAGCGTGGGGAAGGTCCGGGCACCCGCCGTCGACGCGTCGTCGGGGAAGGGGGCGTCGTAGGCGGCGATCACCTCGGGCGGCAGGTCGCTGGTGCAGCCGCCGTCGACGATCCGGCCCACCGGGAACGCCGGCGTCTCCTGCGAGAACTTCTGCCAGGCCAGGAAGGCGTCGGTCAGCGGCTGGTCGCCGGTCGGCAGGCCGCTGTTGGCGACGACGACGCGGGCGAAGCGCTCGGGGTGCTCGCCCACCAGGCGCAGGCCGACGAGCCCGCCCCAGTCCTGCCCGACCAGCGTCACGTCGCGCAGGTCGAGGCGGTCGAACAGCGCCTCCCGCATCCACTCGACGTGGCGGGCGAACGTGTAGTCGGCCCTCACGACCGGCTTGTCGGAGCGACCGAAGCCGACCAGGTCGGGCGCCACGCAGCGCAGCCCGGCGTCGACCAGCACGGGGATCATCGTGCGGTACAGGAAGCTCCACGACGGCTCGCCGTGCAGCAGCAGGACCACCTGGCCGTCCGCCGGTCCCTCGTCGAGGTGGTGGACGCGCAGCGGGTCGCCGTCGGTGTCGTCGACCTCCACGTAGTGGGGCGCGAACGGGAAGTCGGGCAGCCCCTCGAAGCGGGCGTCGGGCGTGCGGAGCAGTTCCATGGTTCCTCCGGTCAGGCCGGGGCCTCGACGTCGAGGTGGCGCACCTCGGTCGACAGGCCGGCGTAGAGATCGGCGATCAGGTCGTCACGCAGGGCCTTCACGGCCGGGTCGTCCCAGCGGTTGTGCCACTGGTGGGGGTCGTCGGCCACGTCGTACAGCTCGCCGGTGGCGATGCCGACGCCGCCCGGGCCGTCGAAGCTGCGCTCGTAGGCGACCCCGCTGGGGCGCAGCACGCCGTCGCCGAACACCCTCTCGAGGCCGGTCGGCTGCCCGACCGTCGACGGCTCGTACACCGTGCACAGCCAGCCGTCGCGGTAGACGGTCCGCAGGTGCATGCCGTGGCCAGGGAACTGGCTGTCCCACTCGCACAGCGCCCGCTCGCGGCTCGGGGTGCCGTCGGGGCCGTCGCCGGTGGGGAGGGCGGCGCCCTGCATCCAGTCGGCGGGCTCGATGCCGGCGATGGCGCAGAACGTGGGGGCGAGGTCGACCTGGCCGACAGGGTCGGTGATGACCGCTGGTGTGACGCCCGCGCTGGGGGCCGGGCGCCACACCAGCGGAAGCCGCATGAGGGCGTCGGTGTGGAAGGGGCCCTTGTAGAGGAGGCCGAAGTCGCCCTGGAGCTCGCCGTGGTCGGTGGTGAAGATCACGTCGGTGTCGTCGCCCCAGCCGCGGGCGGCGATGCGGTCGAGCACCCGGCCGCACGCCTCGTCGATCAGCTCGTTCATCACGTGGACCTTGGCGTTGACCTCCCGCAGCTGGTCGTCCGTGAGGGGGCCGGGGGAGAAGCCGGCCGGGCCGCCCTCCACGTTCGACCACGAGCCCTCCCAGTAGGCCAGCCAGTGCGGCGGCTTGCCCTCCAGCACCCGGCGGACGCTCGCCTCGTCGCCGGGGTGGCCGGGCGGGAGGTCGAGGTCGCGCCAGTCGACCCGGTCGAGCTCACCGGCCGGCGGGTCCCACGGGTGGTGGGGGTCGGGGAAGCTCATCCAGCAGAACCAGCTGTCGTCCTCGGCCAGGGTGTCGAGCCAGTCGATCGTCAGGTCGGCCACCCAGTCGGTGTGGTACCAGCCGCGGGGGATCGGGTTGTTCTTGGTCTCCGGAGCGCCGGTGTCGCCGCCGGGCGAGCCCTGCAGCAGGTCGGCGTAGCTGTGGAGGTGCTCGGGGTGGTGCTCGGACAGCCAGCGGCCGTAGTGGGCGATGAGGTGGTCGCCCCAGGCTGCGGCGTGCATCACCTGGACGGAGCGCTCGAAGCCCCGCCAGGGCCCGGTGTCGCCCCGCCGGGCGCGGAGGTTCTCCTCGAACTTGCCGTGGGGGTCGAAGCCGGGCTCGAAGTGGGCCTTGCCCAGGAGCGCCGTGCGGTACCCGGCGGCCTCGGCCAGGTGGGCGGCGACGGAGGGCGCGTCGACGGGGAGGGCGATGCCGTTGGCGACCACGCCGTGGGTGCGGGGGTACTGGCCGGTGAGCATGGTCGAGCGGGCCGGCATGCAGACGGTGTTCTGGTTGTAGGCCCGCTCGTAGCGGATCCCGTGGGCCGCCAGGGCGTCGACCACCGGCGTGCGGGCGACGGTGCCGCCGTTGCAGCCGAGCCCGTCGTAGCGCTGCTGGTCGGTGGTGACGAACAGGATGTTGCGACCCACGGTCCCTCCCTATGCGAGTAGCGCCGTGAGGGCGCGCGTCGTGACCTCGGCGGCGTTCTCGGCCGACAGTCCCTGGCCGATGCGGAGCCGTTCCCAGGCTTCCCAGCAGGTGGCGACGTCGAGAGCTTCGAGCAGCACCTCGTCGTCGTCGCCCAGCTCGGTGGCGAACACCGCCGCCAGCTGGTCGCGGAAGAACCGGCCGAAGCGCTGGAGCTCGTCCCGGATCGGCGGCGACGTGGGCGCCAGCCGGACGGCGAGGCGTCGCACCGGCGAGATCGCCTCGAACACCTCGCCCCGGTTGACCACCAGCGTCTCGATCCTCACGGCGAGCGGCCCGTCGGCGGGGAGGTCGACGAGCAGCGGCGTCACCCGCTCGATCTGCCGCTCGATGGCGGTGCGGTGCAGGGCCTCCATGTCGTCGAAGAGCCGGAAGATCGACCGCATCGACACCCCCGACCGCCCCGACACCTCCTGCGCCGTCGGCTGCGCAAGTCCCTCGTCCAGCAACCCGAGGATCGCATCCACGACCGCGTCCTGGTTCCTGACCCGCCGCCTCACCCGCCCGTCCGTCGCCTCCATCCCCTCGACCCTAAGAATTGTCACACCCTATGTCAAGACATGGCGGGCGTGGCCGTCGTGTGCGCCCACGCCCGCCCCTGTTCGGTTGGTCAGGAGGGATGGGGCTGGTAGTGGAGTGCGATGATCCCGCAGTCGAACGGCTGGGCGCCGACCAGGCGGAACCGGCGGTTGGCGTCGAGCGGGCCGAACACCGGCATGCCGCCGCCGAACGCGGTGGGGTTGACGAACAGGTAGAGGTCGTCGACCAGGTTGTCGGCGATCAACGACGAGACCAGGGTGCCTCCGCCGTAGGCGATCAGGTCCCCACCGGGCCGGGCCTTGAGCTCGTTGACGGTCTCGACGATGTCGCCGCCGGCGACGACCGCGTTGTCCCACGGTGAGGTGGTGAGGGTGTTGGAGATCACGACCTTGGGTGTGTCGTTGATCCAGTCGGTCAGCGCCTCGGGCTCGTCGTCGGGCCGGGACTCCCAGGCCGGGATGAACCCCTCGGCGGTCTTGCGGCCCAACACGATGCAATCGACCGACTCGGTGAGCGCGTCCATGTAGGCGTAGACGTCTTGGCTGAACGGGACGTCCATCCCGCCCGGCTGCCCGTCCGGGGCGGCCATGTAGCCGTCGATGCTGGTCTGGACCTGGAGCTTGAACTTGCGCATGACTGGTGTCCTCTCGGGTTCGGTTACCTCCGAAACGAACGGCAGTCCCCCGAATCGACAGCGACCGGCCTCTCCGCAACGAGCCGACCCCTGAAGGACATCCAACAGTTTGGGTTGATGCATCAAAGGAGCTTGATGTAGACATGGGCTGTGGGAACGTCACAGGCCGATCGGGAACTGGCCCCGCCGGAGTTCTTGCAGCTCGTGGGGCATCCGCTGCGCTGGCGGCTGTTGGGCGATCTGGCCCGCAGCGACCGCACGGTGCACGAGATGACCGGCCTGGTGGGTCAGCCCCAGAACCTGGTCTCGTACCACCTGGCCAAGCTGCGCGACGCCCGGCTGGTCTCGGCGCGGCGCAGCTCGGCCGACCGCCGCGACGCCTACTACACCGTCGACCTCGCCCGCCTGGCGGAGATGCTGTCCGTCACGGGCGGGGATCTGCACCCCGGGTTGCGTCTCGTCCCGCCGCCCCCGAACGGCGCCGGGCTGGCGGCGGGGAGCGCGCGGGTGTTGTTCCTGTGCACGGGCAACAGCGCCCGTTCCCAGATGGCCGAGGCCCTGGCCCGGGTCCGCTCCGGTGGTGCGGTCGAGGCCCACAGCGCCGGCAGTCACCCCAAGGCGCTGCACGCCAACGCGGTGCGGGTGATGCGCGACGAGCACGGCATCGACCTGACGGATCACCGCTCGAAGCACCTGAGCGTGTTCGCCGAGCAGCGCTTCGATCGGGTGGTCAGCCTGTGCGATCGGGTGCGGGAGGTCTGCCCCGAGTTCCCCGGCCGCCCCGAGACGATCCACTGGAGCATCCCCGACCCCGCGGTCGGGCACGCAGGCGGTGACGACGAGGCGAGCTACCCGGCCTTCCGGCAGACGGCCGACGAGCTGGACACCCGGATCAGGTTCCTGCTCGCCACCCTCGCCGCTCCGACAGCCCCGGTCCCGACGACAACACAGGAGGAACGATGACGGAACTGAACGAGATGGTGAACGTCCGCTACATGGTCGACGACGTCGACGCCGCGATCGAGTTCTACACCAAGCACCTCGGGTTCGAGGTGCGCACCAGCGCCGCCCCCGCCTTCGCGGACGTCACCCGCGGCAACCTGCGGCTGCTGCTCAGCGGGCCGGCCAGCTCGGCCGGGCGTCCCATGCCCGACGGCACCAAGCCCGGCCCCGGCGGCTGGAACCGCATCCACCTCCTCGTCACCGACATCACCGCAGAGGTCGCCCGGCTCCGCGATGCGGGAGCGAGCTTCCGCAACGACGTCGTCACCGGCCCCGGCGGCTCGCAGATCCTCCTCGAGGACCCCGCCGGCAACGTCGTCGAGCTGTTCCAACCCGCCGGCACCTGACCGCCCGCGCCTCAGCGCTCGTGGGCGGCGGGTTCGGGGCTGGTGTCGTCGGGAGTGTCGTCGGGGGTGAGGCCGAGGCGGCGGCGTTCGAGCTCGATGATCTGGCGTTCGGTCTGGGCCTGGGGTGCGGTGGCGAGGGCCGACACGTCGGTCGCGTGGGGGCTGGCGTCCTTGAGGTCGCTCGTCCGCACGTACTCGTCGAACAACCTGCGCTTGGTGGTCAGGATCTCCAGCATCCGCTGGTCGACGCCGTCCTCGACCAGGAGCCGGTGGACGTGGACCGGCCGCAGCTGGCCCATGCGATGGAGCCGGGCGACGGCCTGGTCCTCGATCGACGGCTTCCACTGGGGCTCGGTGAGCACCACCACCGACGCCGCCTGGATGTTCAGGCCCACCCCGCCGGCCTGGATCTGGCTCACCAGGACGAGCGGCTCCGGCGACGCCGAGAACTCGTCGACCAGCGCCTGGCGCGACAGCGGGTCGAGGCTGCCGGTGAGGAGGCCGGCCGAGCGCCGGTCGAGGGTCTGGTCGACCGCTCGGAGCACGTTGAGGAACGACGAGAACACGACGGTCTTCCAGCCGTTGTCGGCCGCTTCGTCGACGATCTCCACCAGCCGGTGCAGCTTGGCGCTCTCTCCGACGTCGGCGGCCTCGAACGCGGCGCGGCGCATGGCCATGAAGTTCCCCGACGCCACCGCGCGGGCGTAGGCGCGACGGTCGGCCGACGTCGTCTCGACCCACTCGTCGTTGTCGATCCGGGGTGGCAGCTCCTCCAGCACGTCGGACTGGTTGCGGCGCAGGTAGACGTCGGCGATGGCGGCCCGGAAGGCGTCGGTCCCCACCAGCCCGACGCCCGGCTCCATCCGGGCCGCCACGTCGGGCCGGATGTGGGCGACGAGGTTGCGGAACTCCTCGATCCGGTTCTCCATCGGCGTGCCGGTGAGGAGCAGCACGCGGTCGACGGCCCGGATGTGCCGCAGCGTGGCCTGCGTGCGCTGGGCGGCAGGGTTCTTCACGTAGTGCGCCTCGTCGGCCACGAGCAGCGCCACCGCCAGCTCGTCGGGGATGACCAGGGATTTCAGCGAGTCGTAGGTCACGACGCCGACGCCGCCGCGACGCACCCAGGCGTGGAGGTTGTGTCGCCGGTCGGCGCCGTGGAGGCGGAACGCCCGCAGTCGGCTGTGCTGCTCGATCTCGTGGGCCCAGTTGGCCAGCACGCTGGCCGGGCAGACGACCAGGGAGTGGGTGGCGCCCTCCGCGTGGAGGTGGCCGATGGCGGCCAGCGCCTCGACCGTCTTGCCCAGGCCCATCTCGTCGCCGAGGATCGCCCGGCCCTGGGCGAGGGCGAAGCGGGCGCCGAAGGCCTGGTAGCCCCGCAGCGAGACGTCCAGCAACGACGTGTCGAGCCCGTGGGTGTCGATGCGCTCGGCGATCTCCGACGGGATGTGCCCGTGCACGGCGTCGGGCTCGCCGTCGAGCCCCGCGATGGCGACGAGCAGGCCGTTGTAGGCGACCGCCCGCTCCCGGAAGTCGTCCCAGATCGACCCGTCGACCTCCGGAACGTCGGGTCGCAGACCGAGTGCCCGCTGCCAGCGGGGGTCGCCGCGGTCGATCCCGGACACGGCCACGACGGAGTGGAGCTCGTCGAGCGCCGCCCTGGCCCGGCGGCGCCGTGTGGCCCCGGCGAGGAGCATCCGCAGGCGACTGCCGGCCAGCGCCGCCGCCGGTAGCAGGCCCTCGACGCGCCCGGCGAGGTCGGTGAGCTCGTCGCGCACCGGACCGACCGCCTGCTCCGCCTCCTCGAACCGGCGCAGGCCGCCCAGCAGCCGGGTCTGGGTGTCGGGGCGACGGTCGACGTCGAACCGCACCCGGACGGTCCGCTCGAGCGCCCGGCGGAGTGCGTAGGCGGCGCCGACGACCTGGGCGGCGGTGTCGGGCCCCACTCCGTCGATCACCTGGAGACGGCCGACCCTCGCGCCGACCACGGACGCCACGGTGGTGTAGCCCACCGCCTCCAACGGGCCCAGCCGCAACTGGTCCTTCGTCGTCTCCCGGAGCCGGGACACCGGCAGCCGCGCCAGCTCGTCCCGCACGGCCTCCGCCCTCGCGGCCTCGTACGCCGTGCGGGCCTCCTGCCGTCGCTCCTCCGCGATGCCCAGCACGGTCGCGGCGGCCGTCGCGTCGCCCGGGGCTCGGCTCAGCAGCCGCCGCGCCGCCGCACCTGACCGCACACGCACCCGCGCCCGACGACCGTCGTCGGACCCCGTCGCTGCCGTCGTCATCGTGTCGCCCACCCCGCCATGCCTGCCCGCTCCCCGCTGTCCTGAGCCCCGGTCAACCCGCGTCGGGAGCTCAGGCTGCCTTGCGTCTGCGGATACGGGGGCGGCGGGGGAGGAGGGCGATCGCCGCGGAGATCGCGGTGGCGAGGGCGAGGGGGTTGCGGTGGGGGATCAGGTGGTGGCCGGGGAGCTCGACGATCGGGGCGTCGAGGCTGGCGGCGAGCTTTCGTTGGCGGTGGACGGGGACCAGCTTGTCGTGCTGGGTGACGACGACGACTGCCGGGGGTGTCAGCTCGGCGACCCAGGCGCGGCTGGTGAAGGTGCCCAGGCTGGCGGCGGCGGCGAGGATCGCCCGGGACTGGTGCCCGCCCAGCTCGCGGACGAGGGTGGGGAGGAAGCCCCGCACCGCGGACGGCAGCAGCGACGGCCACCAGTCGGGCGTCAGGTGCGACGCGGCGGTGAGGGTCCCCAGCAGCGTGAACTGCAGGCGCTCGGCGGGTCGGCCGCGGAAGTCGCGGGCGGTGGCGCACAGCACCAGGCCCGACACGAGGTCCGGTCGCCGGTGGGCCAGCAGCTGGGCGACCGCCCCGCCCATCGAGTAGCCGACGACCAGCACGGGCTTGTTCGTGGTGGCCTCGATCAGCGCGGCGACGTCGTCGGCGCAGTCCTCCAGGCGGAACCGGCCGCCGCAGCGGGGGCCGCGGCCGTGGCCCCGGAGGTCGGGGGCGATCACGTGGAACCGCGAGGCCAGCGCGGGGATCACCGCGTCCCAGTTGAGCGCCGCGGTGGCACCCAGCCCGTGGAGGAGCACGACCGTCGGCGCCCGCCGCGGCCCCTGGGCACCACGCACGTACATGGGGCCCCGGCCCGCCACGTCGACGACCCGACCCTCAGCCACGGTCAGGCCCCGCCCTTCCCGGTCGCCGCCTTCTTCTTCGGCTTCTTCGGGGTCGCCGCAGACAGCAGGGCCGAGAGGGTCAGCTCGATGCCGGTGGCGAGGACGTCGACGTCTCGGGAGACCTCGTGGTCGCCGGTGACGCCGAAGGTGACCATGCCGTCGTAGGAGAAGATCGCCACGCCGGTGCGCAGCGGGGCCGCGATCGGGACGTACGGGTAGGCCCGGAGCATCCGCCGGCCACAGGAGTAGAGGGGGAGCTGGGGACCCGGGACGTTGGTGGTCACGGTGTGGACCGTGCCCGACCCCTGCACCGCCCGGGCCGCCACCCGCATCCCCAGCGCCAGCAGGGCCGGCGGGGCGAACCCCGTGAGCGCCGTGAGGGCCTCGCCCGCCACCGCCTGCCCCGACTCCTTCAGCCCCGCCAGCTGCGCGGTGATCGCCCCCAGCCGCTCGACCGGGTCGACCAGGCCCACCGGCAGCTCGGCGAACATGGCCGAGATCCGGTTGTCGAAGGAGCCGTCGTGGGTGGCGGCGCCGTCGGGCCGGGTCGCCCGCACCGAGACGGGCACCAGCGTGCGCACCACCCGGTCGGCCCGCACGTCCTCGCCCCGCTCGACCAGCAGGTGCCGGAACCCGCCGGCCACCGCGGCCAGCACCACGTCGTTGACGGTGCCGCCCAGCGCCCGGCGGATCTGCTTGACGTCGTCCAGCGAGGCGTCGGCCCAGGCGTACTCACGGTGTGGCGTGATGGGCCCGGTGAGCCCGCCGGTCGACGCCGAGGTGGCCACCCCGCCCAGCGACAGCAGCCCCGGCAGCAGGCCCCGCACCTGCTCCAGCACCCGGCTGGGTCGCCGCAGCTGGGCGCTGAGGAGCCGCACCCGCTCGTAGCTGTCGAACGACAGGTCGCGGGCGGCGCCCAGCACCAGGTCCCGGCGGGAGGGCGTCCGCGACGGCACCCACGGCGGCGCCTCGACCTCCGGCGGATCCGGGGTCACGTCGAGCAGCACGGCCAGGATCTCGGCCCCCGACACGCCGTCGACCATGCAGTGGTGCACCTTCGTCACCAGCGCCCACTGCTGGTCGGCCAGGCCCTCGACCACCCACATCTCCCACAGCGGCTTGGTGCGGTCGAGCCGCTGCGACATCAGCCGCCCGACCAGCCGTCGCAGCTCCGCGGTGCCCGCCGGCGCCGGCAGGGCGGTGCGGCGGAGGTGGTAGTCGACGGAGAAGTCCTCGTCGTCGACCCACAGCGGCCGCTCCAGGCCGAACGGCACGAACTCCACCCGCTGGCGGCACCGTGGCACCTGCGCCAGGCGCTGCTCCATGGTGTGGGCGAGCGCGTCGTGCGACGGCGGCGGCCCCTCGAAGATCCCGATGGAGCCGATGTGCAGGCTGACGGCCCGATCGCTGTCCTCGATGTGGAGGAACGACGTGTCGAGCGGGCTCATGCGGTCCATGTCGTGCTCCTCCCCGATGTGACCGATGTCAACGTACCGCCCCGCCCATGTAACCCTGGCACCGGGCCGCGTCGTGGGGGGATCAGGAGCGGGTCGGGGGGAGGATCTCCTCCCAGCCGCCCTCCTCGGTGGGGATGGTCTGCACGTAACCCGTGCCCAGGCGCTTCATGAAGCCCCACAGGTAGCCCTCGGGGTCGGTCACGTTGAAGCTGCGCACGTCGTAGTCGCGGTCGACCGGGGCCTCGGCCTCCACGCCGGCGGCCCGGACCCGCTCGTACTGGGCGTCGACGTCGTCGACCCACACGCCGACGAACTGGTCGGGCCCATGGTCCTTCCACAGTCCGGGGCCGTGGCCGGAGAACCACAGCTCGGTGTCGCCGATGAGCATCTCGGCCTGGCGCACGACGCCGTCCTTGTCGACGTAGCGGGCCCGCTCCTCGAAGCCGAACACCCGGCTCAGCCAGTCGAGCATGGTGTTGGCGTCCTCGTAGCGGGTGCCGACCACCACGCCGGTGAAGCCGGGGGCTGCGTCCGTCATCGTCGTTCCTCCATGTGTCGTTCGAACCACTGGGTCAGGCGGCGCCAGCCGTACTTGGCGAGGTTGACGGCGACGTCGGGCGGCACGCGGTCGAGGCCGCGGTGCTCCAGCACCACCCGGGTCGCGCCCTCCGCAGCGGCCTCGAACCGGATGTCGACCTCGGTGTCGCGCCAGTCGACGAACACCAGCCGCTGCCCCGGCTCCCACACCGTCACCCGGGCCCGCTCCTCCTCCGGGCCGTTGTCGGGGCCGACCTCCAGCAGGCGGCCGCCGACACCCGGCTCGAAGCGCAGCGTGGTCGGCGACCCCAGGCCCTGCCGGTACCACTGGTCGATCTCCTCGGTGAACACCGCGAACGCCGTGTCCGGGTCGACCTTCACCGTGATCGACACCCGCACCGCCGCCAGGTCGCTCATCGCGACTTCCGCTCCCGCCGCTCGGCGTGCTCGGCGAAGGCCCCGAGCTGCTCGGACCAGAACGCCTGCACCTGGTCGAGCCAGGCCCGCAGTTGCACGATCCGGTCGGGCCGCAGCCGGTAGACACGGACGCGGGCGTCGTCACCGGGTGTGTCGACCTCGACGAGCCCGGCGTTGCGCAGCACCCGGAGGTGACGGCTCATGGCGGCCGGCGTCATGCCCGCCTGCTCGGCGATCACGCTGGCTCGGAGCGCGTCACTCCCCAACAGCTCCACCACCCGCCGTCGGGTGGGGTCGGCCAGAGCGACCAGCGTCGTGTCGAGATGATCAACGATGGCGTTGATGATCAACGCCAGGGTTGAGCGTTGTCAAGGGCCGTCGACGAGGCCGGTCTCCCGGACCGTGATGCTCAGGCGGCCCGGCGGCAGGCCCAACCCGGCGGGCGCCGAGGCCGGCACGACCTTCGGGACGCCGTGGAAGATCAGGCGCTGGGAGCGGCCGAACACCAGGAGGTCGCCGCTGCGCAGCTCGACGTCGGTGAACGGGCCGGTGCGGCGGTCGACCCCGGCGAGTCGGAACACGCAGGTGTCGCCCAGGCTGATGGTGACCACCGGCGCGGCCGACGGCTCCTCGCCGTCCTGGTGCAGGCCCAGCTTGGCGCCCGGTGCGTAGAGGTTGACGATCGCCGCGTCGGGCGCGTACGAGCGGGCCTCCGGCGAGTCGACCCCGTAGGCGGCCCCCACCGCGGCGACCGCCGCCGACGCCAGCGACGCCGGCAGCGGCTTGACCGGCGCCCCGTCGGTGTCGTCGGCCGTGCGGCTGTAGGCGTAGGGCGACCAGTGCCAGCCCAGGCACACCGACTGCACCGACATCACCTGGCCCGTCGGCATCCGGGGGTGCCGCAACCCCGCGGGCGGCTCCGACCAGCGTCGGAAGTCGGCCACCAGGGCCTGCTGGGCGCCGAGGGAGAGCCAGCCGGGCACGAGCTCCACGTCGGGCAGCACCTCGGACCACTCCCGCTCGGCGGGGTCGCCCGCCTCCGGCAGCCCCAGAGTCAGCTGCCCCTCCGGGTCGGGCGCCGCCGGCCCCAGCACGGTCGGCACGCCCTTCGCCCGGCCCTGGACACCCTTCCAACGAGTCGCCGACGTGCTGCTGCCCATACCCCTACAACGCTGGCCCCGCCGGCCGTGTGAGATCCAACCCGGTCGGGCAGGCTCCGACGCGTGACCGTGACCGTCGTGGTGGTGATCCACGAACTGATCGCCACCCGGGTCGCCGCCGCCGAGCCCACCGTGCTCGCCTGCTCGGCCCTCGAGCGCCGCTACCGCGCCCGCCTCGCCGCCCTGGAGACCCCGAGCCCCGACGAGGCGATCGTGGTCGACGCCAATGGCCCCGTGGCCGACGTGGTGGAGGAGGTCGTCGAGCGCCTCGAGCAGGGCCCGGGCGCGACGATGGCGACCACCTGAGACGTGTGGTCGCCATCGTGACGCGTGCCGCCGGCAGTGCCGGCATGTGGGCTAAGCGACTAGCCGGGGCACGTGTTCCGGTACTCGGAGATGCGGGTCGACGCCGGCGGTGGGCACATGAACTGCTCGTACCGGGTGTCGTTGTCGACGTAGCGCTTCATCCACACGATCGCCATGCGACCCTGCGGGTTGTTCGCCGCTCCACCGAGGAAGTGGTCGGCCCCCGCGACCTCCAGGTAGGCCTTCTCCGAGGCGGCCGGGATCTGGTCGTAGAACGGCTCGGCGAACGATCCGACGCCGGCGATGAAGTCGTTCTGGGCGCCGATGATCATCGTCGGCACGCTGACCGTGTTGAAGAACACGAATGTGTCCCACGGCTGCAGCGCGACGGCGGCCTGGTACGACGGGTTGTCACGCACAGCCTCGATCGTGCCGCCGCCACCCATCGAGTGGCCCATGACCGCCCGACGGGTCGGGTCGACCCGCTGCCGCACGGCGGCGGGGGCGGAGTTGACCACGTAGTTCAGCGCGGCCGTCAGCTGCTGCGACCGGCTGTTCGGGAGGTCGAAGAGGCCCAGCGTGTCGATGGTGATCACCACGAACCCGTGGGAGGCCAGCAACGGCCCGGCCCACTGGATGATGAACTGCGGCGACAGGAAGCCCGGCGACACGGCGATCACGCCGAAGGTGCCCTGGCTGGTGTCGTTCGGGTAGTAGATCGTGCCGCCGCCGAAGTTGGTCTGGCGGGCGACGGCGGCCGAGCTGGTGGTGAAGGGCCCCGTCGCGGCGTCGATGCTGGCGCTGGTCGGCGCCGGGCCCCGTTGGAGCGGGTTAGGCGTCTGCGCGCCACTGGCCGTCGGGCTGACGACGAGGGCGCCCAGGCTCAGTGCCACGGCGACCAGGGCCGCGGCGAGTGAACGTGGTCGAGTTCGCATGCTTGTTGATCCCCCAAGTGATGTCGGCCGACAGGCGTCGCGTCGACACGTTCAATAACAACCACACCAAAGGGGTGATTGTCAATAAGAGGTGGGGGTACCCGCTATTTTGTCAGTGGGTGCCGTTGACGCCCGCCGACAGCTGGGCGAGCAGGATCCCGGTGGCCTCGCCGAACGTCCTCGAGTCGGTGCTCGGGTCGGCGATCCGCAGCACCGACACGCCGATGCCCAGGCCGAGGATCGCCGCGGCCAGCCTGTCGGAGCTCATCGGCAGGGGGACGCCCAGCTCCCGGCTCTGCCCGTCGAGGATGCCGGATATCGCCATGCGTGCCGCCATCAGGCCCTGGCTGGACTGGGCGCGCATCGCCGGCTTGTGCCGCGTCGACAGCGCGAACTCGGTCACCAGCACGACCCACTCCTCGTCGCCGAGCTGGTCGTCGACCCACTGGCCCAGGGCCGCCAGGCGCGCCGTCACCGTCGGCTCGGCCGCGTCGAGCTGCTCCTGCATCGCGACGATGCCCTTCACCATGTGGCGCTGGATGACCGCGAGACCGAGGTCCTCCTTGCTGGTGAAGTTCGAGTAGACGGCGCCGGTGGTGTACCCCGCGGTGCGGGCGATCTGGCCTATCGAGGCCGCGAGGTAACCCTGCTTCAGGAACACCCGCTCCGCCGACCTGACGAGCCGTGATCGTGTGCGGGCCTGACTCTCTTGACGGGTCAAGGGTCGTCGCTGGCTCATGTGTCCGGCCAGGCTAGTCGTGCGTGAAAGTCCTTGAGATTTGCGCACTCAACTACTCACGCGCGCGTCGAGCGCGGCTGCGCACGACGACTGACACCACTGTCGGCGGAGTCCCAGAGTGTGCGTGGTGGGGCGCTCGGTGCCTCGTAGCCTGACCGCCGGGCCGGGGCGCCCGGCAGGTCCGACGACGGAGGACGGCGATGCGATTCGTGGTGTACGGCGCCGGCGCCATCGGCGGCGTGATCGGTGGTCGGCTGTTCGAGGCCGGCCACGACGTGACGCTGGTCGCGCGCGGCGACCACCTGGCGGCGCTCCAGGCGCGCGGCCTCGAGCTGGTGTCGCCCGAGGGACGGACGACGTTGCCGGTGCCGGCGGTCGGTCACCCCTCGGAGCTGACGCTCGACGACGGCGACGTGGTGATCCTGGCGATGAAGACCCAGGACACCGCGGCGGCGCTGACGGCGCTCACCCCCCACGCGCCACCCGGGATCGCCGTGGCGTGCGCCCAGAACGGGGTGGAGAACGAGCGGCTGGCGCTGCGGTCGTTCGCCCACGTCTACGCCGTGCACGTGGTGTGCCCGGCCACCCACCTCGAGCCGGGCACCGTGGTGGTGCACTCGGCGCCGGTCGGCGGGATGTTCGACCTCGGCCGCTACCCCACGGGCATCGACGCCACCGCCGAGTCGCTCGCAGCGGCGCTGCGCGAGGCGACGTTCGAGTCGGAGGCCCGGCCGGACATCATGCGCTGGAAGTACCGCAAGCTCATTATGAACCTGGTCAACGTCGCCACCGCCGTGTGCGCGGAAGGTGCGGGGTTCGCCGACCTCGTGCGGCTGCTGCGGGCCGAGGGCGAAGCGGCGCTGGCGGCGGCGGGGATCGACCTGGTGACCGTCGCTGACGACAAGGCCCGCCGCGGCGACCGGCTCCAGCTGCGGCCGATCGAGGGTGTGACCCACAACGGCGGGTCGACGTGGCAGAGCCTGGCCCGGGGCACCGGCAGCATCGAGACCGACTACCTCACCGGCGAGGTGGTGCTCCTCGGCCGCCTGCACGGCGTGCCGACCCCCGCGAGCGTCCTGCTGCAGCGCCTCGCCCACCGGGCCGCGGCCGAGCACCTCCCGCCGGGCCACCTGCCGGCCGAGGAGGTCCTCGCTCAGCTGGCGTGAGACCGGCGGCGGCGGGGTCGGGTGGAGAGGCGCTCGAAGGACGCCCGGTCGCAGATCATCAGGGCGGCGCGCTTGTCGGGCAGGTCGATCTCGGCGGCCTTGCGGAAGCCGAGGAACGCCAGGAGCGACAGGAAGTTGTGGTTGCCGACGTCGGGCTCGCCCACGAGCCGCTCGACGCCCGGCCGGCCGAACAGGAACCGGTTGGTGGCCAGGCCCAGCGACACGCTGAAGCGACCCCGGAAGTCCTTGTCGCCGATGAGGACGTGGGCACCCAGGTCGCCGGGCTGCACCGGGTACCGGTCGCCGAGCACGTCGTGGGCCGGGTCGTAGGCCTCCAGGTAGCCGACCGGCAGGTCGTCGACGAAGGTGACGAAGTTGTCGCGGTGGGGGGCGTCGTCGTGTTCCCGGAGGTAGGCGGCGATGCGGTCGACCGGCCACGCCATGGCCCAGTAGCGCTCCACCTCGGGCTCGTGCATCCACCCGTGCACCAGTGCCACGTCGAGGCCGGGGTCGACGGGCCGGGTCCAGATCACCCGGTCGCGGGTCGCGGCCCGCTCCTCGTAGACGGCCCGGTCCCGCAGGAGCGACACCGCGGTCACACCAGCTCCAGCGGGTTGTCGATCCAGCCCGACGCGGCGGCCACGGGGCGTTCGGCGTCGTCGCGGTAGCCGCGCTCGAACAGCCGCACCCTGTTCAGGCACAGCTTCACGAAGGCGGGGGCGTCGAGGTCGAAGAGCTCGTAGCGGTCGGTGAGGTCGGAGGCGTTGCGCTCCTGGTAGGTGCGCAGCGCCCGGCGGGCGGAGTCCCAGAAGACTGGCTCGGGGAGGCCGAAGCAGTCGTCGAGCAGCTCCGACAGGTAGCGGTAGACGCACACCAGCAGCCCGCCCTGGATCCACTGCACGATGACGGGCGCCTCGAGGCCGTCGCCCAGCACGTGCCGCACGTCGGCCGGGAGCGAGGCGAGCTCCGGCAGGTCGTCGGCCGACACCATGGCGTCGTCCACGAAGTCCTTCACCACCAGGCGCTCCGGGGCGTCGTCGCGCAGCACCAGGAGGCAGTTCTGCCCGTGGGGCGAGAACGTGACGCCGTAGCGGTAGAGCACGTGCACCAGCGGCGGGAGCACGGCCCGGTGGAGGCGGTCGACCCACTCGGCGACGTCGAGCCCGCTGCCCGCGATCAGGGGGGCGAGCAGCGGCACGCCGGCGGGGTCGCGGTGCAGCAGGGCGGCCAGCGTCAGCGCCCGCTCGCCGGGCCGGAGCTGCGACGACACGGGGTCGCGCCAGATCGCCCCGAGCATCTCGGTGTGCTGGTAGGGGATGTCGGGGATCGCCGAGAAGGCCCGATGGGCGACCGACACGCTGGCCACCTCGCCCAGCAGCGCGAGCCCCGCCTCGGCGAGGAAGGGGTCCTCGGCGACCAGGCCGGTGAGCCACTCGGTGAGCGCGGGGGCGGCCAGCGCCCGGTCCCGGGGGAGGCCCCGGTACACCGACGTGTTGAGGATCGACAGCGGCAGCTTGAGGTAGCGGCGGTCGGGGTGGTCGACGTCGGCGAGCGTGCGGATCGACTGCTGGGGCAGGTAGCGGGCCGGCGCCTCGCCCAGCGGGACGAGCGTGCGCCGGGCCAGGTCGGCGGCGTGGAGCGGCACGATCTTCTGGCGCCACTGCCAGGGGTGGACGGGGACGTAGGTGGCGGTGTCGGGGTCGAGCCCGCGGCGGGCGGCCTCGTCCCGCAGCTGGTCCCACACGTCGTCGCCCACCTGTTCCTGCACCAGCGTGTGGTGGTCGAGCCCGGCGACCTGGCGGGTGTCGGCCCGACCCGGTGCCGCCGCCAGCCACAGCAGGCGCAGCGGCCGGGCGGCCTCGGGGGTGAACGACGCCAGGTCGTCGGCGTCGAAGCCCAGGCGGCCCTTGTTGGCGGCGATCCACGGGTGGCCCCGCATCTCGGTCTCGACGGTGGCGGTGTCGGCGTGGGCCAGCTCGGCCGACGGGCGGCCCTTGGCCAGCTGCCAGGCGTCCGACAGCACGGTGTTGGCCAGCTCGGCGATCACCCCGGCCGTGGTCGGCGCGTCGACGCCCAGGGCCGGCAGCGCGACCGCCACGATGTCGGTGACGTCGGGCAGCGGCTGCTCCTCGCCCCCGACCTCCCACCGCAGCGACTCGGGTGCGACCCGCCAGTGCCCCAGGTGCTTGCGCGACGCCGTGTACGTGAGCGCCGTCGCAGCAGCGACCGGCAACCGAAACTTCGACGGAGATGGCGCTCCAGCGACCGTTTCTGTCGAAGTTTCGGGTTGGGGCGAGAGGACGTCCTCGAAGGTCAGCTCGGTGACGATCTTGGCCAGCAGCTCGCGGTTCGCCCGGTCCCATACGACCGGGTCGAGCGCGGCCAGGATCGCGGTGTGCGCTGGAGGGCTCATGGGGCGCCGAAGGACTGGAACACGTTGCGGTCGCGCACCGGGTACACCTCACGGTCGGCGAGGGCGTTGACCACCACCGAGTTGCGGTGGGCGCCGAGGCCCAGGTCGGGGGCACCGACGCCGTGGGTGTGCAGCTCGGCGTTCTGCACGAACAGCGTCGACTTGGGCCGGTCCACCAGGCGCAGCCGGTAGTCGTGGTCGACGACCGGGCGACCCCGGCCGTCGCGCTCCACCAGCTCCGGGGCCAGCGGCAGCGGCGCCGGCTCGTAGCCCGTGGCCAGCACGACGACGTCGGTGTCGTGGGTGAACGCCACGTCCTCGTCGAGGTGGTGGAAGGCCAGCCGGAGCGGCCCGTCGTCGCCCGCGACCTCGATCCCCCGGAGCTCGCAGGCCGACCGGTACGCGACCGGCGGGTCGTCGCCGTCGATGGTCGCCTCGTACAGCGCGTCGAAGACGGCCTCGCTGGTCTCGGCCGAGATGCCCTTGTAGAGCAGGTCCTGGCCCGCGCGCAGGGCGTCGCGCCGCGCCTCGGGCAGGCCCTGGAAGTAGGCCGTGTACTCCGGCGTGAAGTGCTCCAGGCCCAGCTTCGAGTACTCCATCGGCAGGAAGCCCCGGCTGCGGGTGAGCCAGTCGAGCCGCCGGTCGCCGGGGGCCGCCAGCAGATCGGCGAACACCTCCGCCGCGCTCTGGCCCGAACCCACCACGGTCACCCGCTCGGCGGCCTGGACGTCGGCGCGACGGGGCAGGTAGCCGGCCGAGTGGAGCACCCGGTCGCCCGGCTGGTCGGCGGCGCCGGCCGGCAGCGACGGGCGGGAGCCCACCCCCAACACCACCGCTGCCGCCTGGTGCTCCTCGCCGGACGCCAGCACCACCGTCCAGCCCTCGCCGGGACCGGGGCGCACGGCGTCGACCCGCTGCCCGAACCGGCACGACGGCAGCTGCTCGGCCACCCAGCGGCCGTAGGCGTCGTACTCGCGGCGGGGCACGTGGAACCGCTCGTAGAAGTAGAAGCGGTACAGGCGGCTGCGGCAGTGCAGGTAGTTGAGGAAGCTGTAGGGGCTGGTCGGGTCGGCGAGGGTCACCAGGTCGGCCAGGAACGGCACCTGCAGCGTGGTGCCGTCGAGCAGCAGCCCCGAGTGCCACGAGAACTCGGGCTTGGCCTCGAAGAACACGGCGTCGACGTCGGTCACCGGCGCCAGCAGCGCCGCCAACCCGAGGTTGAACGGCCCCAGCCCCACCCCGACGACGTCGTAGTCGGTCACCGCCCGGTCACCGGTCGATCGCGGCCAGGTCGCCGGGCCAGCGCTCCACGCACGTCGACCGGGTGCAGGCCAGGATCAGCGCCCGCTTGGTGGGCAGGTCGACGGCGGCCAGCACGTCGTAGCCGAGCGCCTTGCAGTAGCCGAGCATGCGGGTGTTCAGCTCGTTGGGCTCGCAGATCACCCGCTCGATGCGCGCAGCCCCGGGCTCCGCCAGCAGGTAGGCCAGCACGGCCCGGCCCATCAGGCGCGGCAGCCCCGAGCCGATCGCCGATTCCTCGCCGACCAGCACGTGCCAGCCCCGATCGGTCGGGAGCACCGGGAACCAGTCGGCGAGAGGGTCGTCGGCCGGGCGGTAGGTCTCCACGTACCCGAACGGCCCGACGCCGTCGGCCGACACGATCCACGGCACCAGGTGGGCGCTGCCCCGCTGGCGCAGCAGGTAGTCGCGGGTCTCGTCGACCGTGCGGTCGGGCCCCCACCAGGGCGCGACGTGCGGGCGGTGGAACCAGTCGTGCAGCAGGGGGGCGTCGACGTCGGGGTCGGCCCGGTCGAAGCGCAGGGCGACCTCGGTTCCCGGCAGGGTCACGGACCAGTTCACGGCAACCCCTGTTCATTCCCGCTCTTGGCGCCTGGCGGCGCCGGGCCGCTCGGGCCACGCTCGCTCTTCGCCGGGCCTCGCTCGCTGGCGCTCGCTGCGGGCGGACGCTCGCTCAGGGGGTTCGGGACCGACACGTAGACCGACTGGGTCTCGATGTCGCCGACCAGCTCGTCCATGTCGTGCAGGCGGGTGCGGAGGTTGCCCTTGCAGGGCCAGCGGGGGTCGTCGAGCAGGTGGTCGAGCAGGGTCGCCGGGTAGCGACCCCCCAGCTGGCGCTCGGTCTCCAGGCAGCGCCGCAGGTCGCCCAGCAGCACGGTCTCGTCGGCGCAGCCGCCTGCTCCCAGCGCGTCGACGACGCCGAGGGTGAGGTTCATGAACGGGTAGTACACCAGCCGTTCGTCGGCCAGGTCCTCCGGAAAGACGGATTCCGTGGCCTCGCCGAGGCCCGGCAGCACCCGCACCACGTCGGCGTGGGCGGCCTCCCGGTGGAAGTAGCCCTGGCTGTCGCGGTACACGCAGCGCTGCGGCAGGCCCTCGGCGTCCAGCTCCAGCAGGGTGTTCTGCTGGTGCGCCTCGAAGCACAGCCCGGCGTCGAGGTACAGCCGCACGATCGACACCACGGCCACCTCGCAGAACCGGGCGAACCACGCTCGGCCCGCGTCGGCAGGTGGGATGCCCCGGCTACCGGCGAGCCGCTCGACGATCGCCTGCAGGCGGCTCGCCCCGCCGAACGGGTGGTCCTGGCACAGGCTCGTGACCGAGGTGACGTCGGCGGTCGACCCGGCCGGCCAGCGGTTCTGGCGCAGCAGCACCGAGAACCCGTCGACCACCCGTCCCGCGAACACCACCGTGAGGTAGGCGGGGTCGTCGACGTAGGCGAAGGCGGGAGCGATGCGGGCCGCCTCCTCGCCGAGGGCGCTCTGCCGGAACCGGTGGGCCTCGACGGCGCGGTCGAGCTCCTTCGGCAGCGTGACCCGCAGTGAGTTGGTGACGGCCACGTGCAGCGAGAACTTGAGCTGCCACGGCCAGCCGGCCTGGAAGACGGTCCGCACCGACGTGGTGGGCGTGACCGGGCTGCCGTGGGGGCCGAGGTCGACCAGGTCGGCCCGCTCGAACATCAGGGCCACCTCCGGCTGCTCGCGCAGTTGGGCCAGCTCCCACGGGTGGGCCGGGAGCAGCACCCGGTCGCCGAGGCCGGCGAGCAGGGTGTCGAGCCGTTGCTGGTCGGTGCCCGGGTCGGCCCGCAGCATCTCCTCGATCAGCCGGGGAGCGGGGGTGCCCGTGGCGCTGTCGTGGCGGACGACCTCGGGGCGGGCCGCCAGCCACCGCAACGGGAACCTCGACTGCAGCTCGGGTGAGTAGGCCCGGCGGGCGGCGGGGCTCATCTCGCCGCGGCTCTTCGGCGTGGGGTGGAGCGGGTGGCCCAGCAGCAGCGCCTGCTCCGACTCGACGAACCCGAGCGGGTCGGCCGACCACAGCCGGTCGACGTCGTCGCCCCGGGCCGCCAGGTACTCCGTCACGTTCTGCAGGCTCTCCACCATCCGGGCGAGCAGCGTCACCGGCGGGTCCGTCCCCGGCCCGGCCAGCTCCTCCAGCAGCAGCCCCGCCAGCGCCGGGAAGCCCAGCGGTGTCGGCGCCGCGTCGCCCACCGCCAGCCGCACCGGCAGGTCGTAGCGATGCCGGAACGCGGCGCTGCGATGCCGGAGCCCCGCCACGACGGCCGCCGCCCCGTCCCGCACCGGGATCGTGAGCACCCCGCCGTCGACGTGCGAGCCGCCGTCGGCCTCGCGGATGTAGCAGTTGAGCAGGGTCTCGGTGGCGGCGGCCGTCGCGGCCCCGAGTGCCCGGCCGTCGTCAGCCATGGCCGGCCTCCCGGACGAGGGTGAGGAGCGGGACGAGGTCGTCGAGCGTGGTCGTCGGGTTGACCAGCGTCAGCTTGAGGGCGACCCGGCCCCGGTGGCGGGTGCGGCCCAACACCGCCCGGCCCTGGGCGAACAGGGCCCGCTGGATGGCGGTGTTGGCGGCGTCGAGGGCGTCGCCGTCGTCGCTCCCCGGTGGCCGCCAGCGGAACAGCACGGTCACCGACGACACGGGCGCCAGCAGCTCCAGGTCGGGCGTGGCCGCGACGACCTCGGCCGTGGCCGCGGCCAGGTCGACCAGGTGCTCGACCATCGCTCCCATCCGGCGCCGCCCGGTCGACCGCAGCGACACCACCACCTTGAGGGCGTCGAAGCGGCGGGACGTGTCGAGCGAGCGGCCGACGAGGTTCAGCGGGCCGCTGCCGTCGTCCGCGTCGTCCTCGTCGTCGGCGCGGTCGAGGTAGTCGCTGGGGTGGCGGACGAGGTCGAGGCGCCGGCCGTCGCGCGCCAGCAGCAGCGAGGCGCCGATCGGCTGCCAGCACAGCTTGTGGAGGTCGGCGGTGACCGAGTCGGCCGAGGCGATGCCGTCGAGCCACGGCCGCAGGCGGTCGCTGAAGGCGAAGGCGGCACCGACGGCGGCGTCGACGTGGAACCAGGCGCCCCGGTGGGCGGCCCGCTCGGCGAGGGCGGGCAGGGGGTCGATCGCCCCGAGGTCGGTCGTGCCGGCGGTGCCCACCAGGGCGATGCAGCGGAGGCCCTGGCGGTCGAGGTCGGCCAGCGCCTGGTCGAGGGCGGCGACGTCGATCCGCCCGCTGCCGTCGGTCGCCACCGGCACGACCGCCCGGTGCCCCAGCCCCAACACCGCCGCGGCTCGCTGCACCGAGAAGTGGGCCGCCTCCGACGCGACGATCCGCCAGGTGCGGGCTTCGGCGGGGAGACCGTCGGTGGTCACGTCGCCCCGCGCCAGCAGGAGCCCCAGCAGGTTCGACGCCGTGCCCCCGGCGGTCAGCACGCCCGACGCCCCGGCCGGCAGCCCCAGCAGCCCCGCCGTCCACCGCACCAGGTGGTCCTCCAGCAGGGTGGCCGCCGGTGCCTGGTCGTAGGAGTCGAGCGACTGGTTGGTCACACCGATCGCCAGCTCCGTGGCGGCCGCCGTCAGCAGCGTGGTCGTGTGCAGGTGGGCGACGCAGCGGGGGTCGAACGGCCGCACCCCGTGGGCCAGCACCCGTTCGCCCACGTCGGCCAGCACCTCGTCGAACGGCACCGGGTCGTCCGGGCACACGTCGATCGCCCCCACCAGCTTCGCCAGCGCCTCGGGCGAGACGTCCGGCGCCGGCCCCCGTTCGGGCTGCAGCACCCAGCAGTCGAGCGCGTCGACCACGGGTGCCACCACCTCGCGCAACCGACCCGGGGTGCCGTAGAACAACTCTGCGTTCAAGCGGGGCCTCCGGCGGGGATCACCGCCAGCGCGGCGGCGAAGGCGTCGATCACCCGGTCGACCTCCTCCGGTCCGATGACGAGCGGTGGCAGGAAGCGCACGACCGCGTCGGAGCGGCCGCCCACCTCGACGATCACGCCCCGGTCGAGCATCGCCCGCTGCAGGAACGACGCCACGGCACCGTCGGGCTCGGGGACGCCCGTGCGTCCCAGCCGCGCCGGGTCGACCAGCTCGACGCCCACCATCAGCCCCCGGCCCCGCACGTCACCCACCCAGGGGCAGCCGGCCGACACCGTCCGCAGGCCCTCGACCAGCCGGTCGCCCACGACCGCGGCGTGCTCCACCAGCCCCTCGCCCACGACGCAGCGGATCGTCGCCGTGCCCGTCGCCATCGCCAGCTGGTTGCCCCGGAAGGTGCCGGCGTGGGCACCGGGCTCCCACACGTCGAGCTCCCGCCGGTACACGATCACGGCGAGCGGCAGCCCGCCCCCGACGGCCTTCGACAGCACCAGCACGTCGGGCTCCAGGCCCGCCGGCACTGACGCCCACAGCTCGCCGGTGCGCCCCAGCCCGGTCTGCACCTCGTCGGCCACCAGCAGCGTCCCCGCCGCCCGGGAGGCCGCCCGCACCGCCCGGCCGAACGACGGCGGCGCCGGGTGGACACCACCCTCGCCCTGCACCGGCTCCACCACCACGGCGGCGGGCGGGGCGATGCCGCTGTGGTCGTCGTGCAGCGCCCACTCGACGGCCCGGGCGCACAGCACCGCGCTCTCCTCCAGCGACGTCGTGCCGAACGGGCACCGGTACCCGGCGGGAAAGGGCAGGTGGTGGACATCGGGCAGCAGCGGGCCGAGGGGGCGCTTGGGGCCGACGACGCCGGTGAGCGCCAGCCCGCCGGCCGTCATGCCGTGGTAGCCGCCCCCGAAGGCCACCATGCCGGTGCGCCCGGTGGCGGTCTTGGTCAGCTTGAGCGCGGCCTCCACGGCGTCGGCCCCGCTGGGCCCGCAGAACTGGATGCGCCCGTCCTGGAGCGACGGTGGGAGCACCGTGAACAGCTCCTCGATGAAGGCGTCCCGGGTGGGGGTCGTCAGGTCGAGGGTGGTGAGCGGCAGCTCGTCGCGCAGCGCCGCCTCGATGGCGGCGACGATCGCCGGATGACCGTGGCCCAGCGGCAGCGCGCCCGCCCCGGCCAGGCAGTCGAGGTACTCGTTGCCGTGGCTGTCCCGGACGTAGACGCCCTTGGCCGAGACCAGCTCGATCGGGATGCGCCGGGAGTAGGTGCGAGCCGCGGACTCACGATGACGTTGGCGGGTCAGAGCGGGAACCTGCACGTTAAGTATTCCTAACACAACGAACGGGCCGCGAAGACGACGTTCCGTGCTTACCTCGGGTCACATTCGAGAAGCGCGGCGCGGCCCCATGCGCCAAACTGCACCCCGTACGCAAAATCCACTTGGGGGGATGACGCGATGGCTGCGAAGAACGTCGACCCGGGCCTGCCGATCAAGCTCGACCCGGTCTCCAACTGCGAGTACGCGCCCGAGCCGGCGTCCGAGCTGGTGCGCGAGGCACAGCGCCGCGCCCGCGAGATGTGCGACGAGAACGCCCGTCGCATCGGCATGGACCGCCGCCGCTTCCTGCTGTCGTCGATGGGCGCGGCCACCACGCTCTACGCCCTCGCCGCTTGCTCCGACGAGGCGTCCGACGAGGGCACCAAGCCCGGTGGCAACTTCGACGTGCCCGAGGACGCCATGGTCGACCCCGACGTCGCCCTCGACACCCTCGGCGACGACATGCCGGTGATCGACATGCAGTGCCACCTGCTCGAGTACCCGGCCGGCTACGAGGGCTTCAACTTCGGCTCGATCTTCGCCGGCGCCCGCGACTGCGAAGACCCCGAGCTGTTCAGCTGCTTCAACACCGAGCGCTGGATCGAGGAGATCTTCGACCGCAGCGACACCACGGTCGGGGTGCTCTCGGCGCTGCCGGCGGTCGGCACCTACGACCCGCTGTCGGCCGAGGTGATGGACAACTGCCGCCGCGAGGTCGAGAAGCTCTGCGGCGACAACCGGATCCTCGTGCAGGGCCACGCCTGGGCCAACGTCGGCGAGCTGCCGGCGGCGCTGGAGGCGATGGAGCAGGAGCACGCCGACTACCCGATCTCCGCCTGGAAGGCCTACTGCAACGTGGGCGACGGCTGGTTCCTCGACGACCACGACCCCGAGGGCAAGCCGGTCGGCGAGGCCTTCCTCAACAAGGTGGAGGAGCTCGGGCCCAACATCGTCTGCGTCCACAAGGGGTTCGGCAGCGTCGGCACCCCGAAGTTCGCCGACCCGGTCGACATCGGCGTCGCCGCCACGAACCACCCCGACATCCGCTTCTGCATCTACCACTCGGGCTTCGAGACCGGAGTGCCGGAGGGGCCGTACGACCCCGCCAACCCGAACGGCGGCGTCGACCGGCTGATCAAGACCGTGGAGGACAACGACATCGGCCCGGGCGGCAACGTCTACGCCGAGCTCGGATCCACGTGGAAGGTCCTGATGGCCCAGCCCGACGCCGCCGCGCACGTGCTCGGCAAGCTGCTCACGGCGTTCGGCGAGGACCGCATCCTGTGGGGCACCGACTCGCTCTGGTACGGCACGCCGCAGGACCAGATCCAGGCGTTGCGCACCTTCGAGATCAGCGAGGAGCTGCAGGAGCGCTACGGCTACCCGGCGCTCACCAAGGAGATCAAGCACAAGATCTTCTGGCAGAACTCCGCCCAGCTGCACGACATCTCGATCCCGCGGCTGCCGTGCCGGCCCAGCCAGGAAGATGCCGAGCAGGCCCGCCAGGAGACCCGGCTGAGCAACCGCACCTACGGCCCCCGCACCTGGAAGGACGCCCGCGCCTGGTTCCGCGCCGATCACCCCTGGGTGTTCAACCGCGGCTAGGAGCTCCGCGGGGTCGTGTCAGAGACGGGCGACGACGAGCGCCATCAGCTCCTCGGCCCGCGGGTCGGACAGCGACGTCGCGGCGCCGACGACGTTGAAGTGGACCAGCGCCCGACCCTGGCGGTGCACGACCTCGTAGCCGGCGAAGGTCTGCCCCGCCGCCTCGATGGTGAGGTGGGACGCCCACGAGTCGTCGCCGTAGGGACCGAGCGACGCCGGCTCCATACGTATGACGTACTCGATGCCGGCGTCGCTGCCGCTACGGGCGCACGACGCCATGCGGGTGCGCCAGGCGTCGAGGGCCCGTTGTGCCGTCGCGTCGTCCGGGTGGAGGGCGACGGTTTCGACGGCGCCCAGCTCGGCGTTCTCCAGCGACGCCTGGGCGGCGTCGTCGGGCGGGCCGTAGGTCAGCGGGTCCTCGACGAGGGGTGCGCCCGCGCAGGTGGTGGGCGACGGTGGGGCGCCGACGGCCCATCCCGGTCCGAGGTCGGCCGGTGTGAGGAGCAGGCCTTCGGCGGTCGCACCGGCGTACGGGTCGGGGGCCGCCGTGGTCGTGGTCGTCGACGCCGCCGTGGTCGACGGGGGGTCGACCGGCTGGGCGTCGTCGGAGTCGTCGTCGCCACCGCCACCGCAGCCGGTGAGGGCCATGGCGAGTGCCGCCGCGACCAACGTCGAACGTGACATCGGCGGCCTCAGCGGCCGAACATCCCGAGCCACTCCTGCACGTTGCGGGGTTTGAAGACGAAGTTCATCCGGCGGGTCTCGCCCAGCGACGCCGACGGCTCGGCCGAGTAGAGGTGGCCCGGGAAGAGGATGGCGTCGTCGGGCACCTTGGCGAGCTTCTGGGTGAGGCTGTCGTAGAGCTGGGCCGCGTCGCCACCGGGCAGGTCGGTGCGGCCGCAGCCCTCCAGGAACAGGGTGTCGCCCGACACCAGGTAGCGGCCGTCCACGAAGAAGCACTGGCTGCCGGGGGTGTGGCCGGGCGTGTGGATCAGCTCGATCCGGACGCCACCCGCCTGGACCACATCGCCGCTCCCGTGCTGCACCAGGTCACCGAGGCCCGCGCCCGTGACCCGCTGGACCCAGGGGGCCTCGTCGGCCTGCACGTGGACGGGCACCGGCTCGAGCGTGAGCAGCTCCCGGACGCCGCTGATCTGGTAGCCCATCATGTCGCCGCCCACGTGGTCGGCGTGGTAGTGGGTGGCGAGGGCGCCGACGAGTCGCATGTCGTCCGCGGCGAGGACGTCGAGGAGGCCCTTGATGTCGTAGGCCGGGTCGATGGCCACGGCCTCGCCCGTCTCCCGGTCGCCCACGAGGTAGGTGAAGTTCACCATCTGCCGGGCGATCGGGTCGTCGCGGGCGATGTCCCTCCCGCACAGGATCTGCTTGAAGTACAGGCGATCGTCGTCCCCGGTCACCCGGGCGAGCGTACCGACGCCCCGCCCGACGGGGTTAGCCCAGGTCGCTCGCGTCGCTCCGGTCACTCAGGTCGCCGACCTGCCGGCCTTGGCGCCCCTCGACAAGTTTCACCTCTGTGTCACGTGACCCACGTGACAGCGGCCCGAGATTCGGCAACCTTGTAGGGCATGTTGGTTCGCCGCCACCGGATATGTCTTTGCGCGCTTTCGACGCCGTGAGCCTCGACGTCGGTGGCGTCCTCGTGACCCCCGACGCAGGAATGCTCGCCCAGGCCTTCGACCGCCGGGGCATCCCCCACGACCGCTCCCGCTTCACCGAGGGCCACTACCGGGCCATGGCCGAGGTCGACTGGGCGGGATCCGAGCCCGAGACCTTCACCGACTACCAGCGGGGCTTCCTCCACGGAGCGCGGGTGCCCGACGAGTACCTGGAGGCCGGCGCCGCCCTGCTCGCCGAGGTCACCGCGGCCATCTGGTGCCAGCGGCTCCCCGGCGCCGTCGACGCGGCCCGTCGTCTCCTCGCCGCCGGCTACCGGCTCGGCGTGACCAGCAACGCCGACGGCACCATCGAGGACCTGCTGCGCCGCCACGAGATCCTCCAGGTCGGCCCCGGCCCGGGCGTCCCCGTCGAGGTGATCACCGACTCCGGGGTGCTCGGCAAGCACAAGCCCGACCCGGCCACGTTCCTGGCCACCGCCGCCGGCCTCGGCCTCCCACCCGAGCGGATCTGCCACATCGGCGACAGCGGCCTCTTCGACGCCGACGGGGCCGCGGCGGTCGGCATGCACGCCGTCCACGTCGACCCGCTCCACATCTGCCCGAACCACGACCACCGCCACGTCGACTCGCTGGCCGCCTTCGCCGACGAGCTGACCGGCCCCGAGCACCGATCGTGAGGACCCTCACCATCCTCGACCGGCGCCACATCTTGAACGCGCTCGACGAGGAGTGGGACGCCCTGGTGGCGCTGGCGGTCGAGATGGACGGCGCCGACTGGCGGCAGTCCACCGACCTGCCCGGCTGGACGGTGAAGGACATCTACGCCCACATCGTCGGCACCGAATCGATGCTCCTGGGCCGGCCCACGCCCGACGTGAGCCTGCCGCCCAACCTGCCCCACGTCCGCAACGACATGGGCCGCTTCAACGAGACGTGGGTGCTGTCGTACAGCGAGCGCTCGGGCTCCGAGCTGCTGGGCGACCTCGGCGAGGTGGTGACCGAGCGCCGGGCCGCGCTGGCCCAGATGGACCAGGCGGTCTTCGACGCCCTGGCGTGGACCCCCGCCGGCGAGGACACCTACGGCCGCTACATGCGCATCCGGGTGATGGACCAGTGGTTCCACGAGCAGGACGTGCGCGAGGCGATCGGCCGGCCCGGCCACCTCGACGGCCTGGCGCCCCAGGTGGTGCTCGACGAGATCACCGCCGCGATCGGCTACGTGGTGGGCAAGAAGGCCGCGCTGCCCTCCGGCACCACGGCCCGGATCGACCTGAAGGGCCCGATGTCGCACCGCTGGGACATCGAGGTGGGCGACAAGGCGCGGGTCGTCGACTGGATGTCCGGCGAGCCCGACCTGATCGTCACCATGCCAGGCGCCACCTTCTGCCGGGTCGTCGGCGGGCGCCGTCCCTGGGACCACCCGTGGGTGCGTTCTGCCACCGTGACCGAGGGGGATCACGAGCTGGCGGAGCAGGTGCTGTCGAACCTCGCCTACCTGATCTGAGCCGGGGTGGTCAGGTGCTCCTCCCCTGGTGGGGACCAGGGCTAATGTCACCGCCGTGGGATTCGGGGACGACCGGTTCAGGGAGGCTGCGGAGGCGGCCAGGGCCAACATCGTCGCCCAGGGCGTGGGCCACGATCGGTCGGCGCACGGTGTCCACGGCGTTGACCTGCAGCCCCAGGACATCGAGGTGGCCCGCCGCGCCATGTCGCTCGGCGCCCCCGACCCCTACTCCCTCGTGACCCACGACGAGGTGGTCGCCATCACCGGCCTGCCGGTCGGCGGCCCGTCGCTCACCTACTCCGACGACGACCTCGGCGTCCGCTTCGAGGCCTCGGGCGGAGGTGCGGATCGGCGCTGGTCGTTCAGCATCCACGTGGGCCACGCCGCCGACGAGCGCACCCCCTTCGACGCCCGCCGCTGGTACGACTGGATGGTCGCCCTGCTGGGCCGGGCCGAGGACGTCGATCTCGGCGAGAGCGCCCGCTACCAGGACGGCCTGCTCTACGTCCTGGGCCACGGCCGGGCCTTCTACGTGCTGATCGACGCCCCGGACGGCTCGCCCACCCGGTTCTGGGCCGAGCGCCTGGCGGCCCGGGTGCTCCAGCGGTTCGCCTCCGGGGCAGCCCGCTAGCCTCATCCGGGTCTGAGCCTCTCTCCGCCCGCCGCCGACACCCAACTCACGTTCGGGTCCGCCCGCGCTCGCTGGGTGCTGCTGGCCACCGTGGGCGCCTCGGGCATGGCGTTCCTCGACTCCACCGTCGTCAACGTCGCCCTGCCCCACATCGGCGAGGACCTCGACACCGACCTCGCCGGGCTGCAGTGGATCGTCAACGGCTACCTGCTGGCCACCGCGGCGCTGATCCTGCTGGGCGGCTCGCTGGGCGACATCTTCGGCCGCCGGCTCGTGTTCCTCGTAGGCGTGGTGGTGTTCGCGGTGGCGTCGCTGGCCTGCGGCATCGCCCCCAGCGCCACGCTGCTGGTGGTGGCCCGGGTGGTGCAGGGCGTCGGCGGGGCGTTGCTCACGCCGGGCAGCCTGGCGATCCTCGAGGCGTCGTTCCGACCCGGGGACCGCTCGCGCGCCATCGGCGCCTGGTCGGGCCTGAGCGGCGTGGCCTCGGCGATCGGGCCGTTCCTGGGCGGCTGGCTGGTCGACTCCGGCTCGTGGCGGGCGGTGTTCCTGATCAACCTGCCGCTGGCCGTGGTGGTGATCCTGGTGACGCTGCGGCACGTGCCCGAGTCGAAGAACCCCGCTGCCGTGCGCAAGGTCGACGTGCCGGGCGCGGTGCTGGTGTGCCTGGCCCTCGGGGCGCTCAACTGGGGCCTGATCGCGGCGGGCGACAACGGCTGGGGCGCGGCGGTCGTGTTGCTGCCGCTGGCGCTGGGCGTGCTGTGCCTGGTGGCGTTCGCTGTGGTCGAGCTGCGGGAACGGCACCCGATGCTGCCGCCGGCGATCTTCGGCAACGCCCAGTTCCGGGCGGCCAACCTGGTGACGGTGTCGGTGTACGCCGGGCTCGGCGTGGTGTTCTTCCTGCTGGTGGTGCAGCTCCAGCAGGCGATGGGCTACTCGGCGCTCGAGGCCGGGGCCGCGACGCTGCCGATCACGGTGATCATGCTGGCGCTGTCGTCGCGGTCGGGTCAGCTGGCCGACCGCATCGGGCCCCGCCTGCAGATGAGCGCCGGGCCGCTGGTGCTGGCGCTCGGGCTGGCGCTGATGTCGACCATCGACGCCGGCGACTCGTACCTCGCCGCGGTGCTGCCGCCGGTGCTGGTGGCGGGCCTCGGCCTGGCGGCGACGGTGGCGCCGCTCACGTCGACGGCCCTGGGGGCGATCGACGAGGCCCACGCCGGGGTGGCGTCGGGCGTGAACACCACGGTGGCCCGGGCCAGCCAGCTCGCTGCGGTGGCGGTGGTACCGCTGCTGGCGGGCATCTCGGGCAACTCCTACCGCGACGGTGCCGCGTTCTCCGACGGCTTCCGCACCGGCATGCTCATCGCCGCCGGCATCGTGGCGGTGGGTGGCGTCGTCGGCGCGCTCACGATCCGCAACCCGTCCCGGGGCGACCGCCCCGAGGAGCCGGCCGACCACGTCGGCCGCTTCCACTGCGGCGTCGAGGGCCCCACCCTCGTCACCTCCCCCCGCCAGCCCGCGCAACCCGCCGCCTGACCCGCGTCACAGGCGCAATGCCGTTCAGTTGGCGCCTTCTCAGCCGCGGTCGGGTCCCCGGGTGGTGTTGTCGGGCTGTCGTCATCGTTGCGGTGTCGGGCGACCGTTTCGGTTCGTCGGCGCCGCCGCGTGTGCTGGCCGAGCGGTAGGTGCGGCGTCGGGCGACCGTTTCGGTTCGTCGGCGCCGTAACGACCGTGCGGTCGCCGTGGCGTCGGGCGTTCCTGGCCGCGGTCCCCGGGACCTTGGGTGACCGGCGCCGACGAGCCCGGTGGAAGCGCTGCGACGCCCCAGGCCCGACGGCGCCGGTCCATGTCCAGCCGAGTCAACCCGGCCGGACGACCTACGACGACCAGCGGCCGTCTCTCTGACCGTGGACGTGCAGCCGCTCGAGCTCGACCACCTGGCCCGGGATGCTCGGGTCGCAGACGGTGAACCGCCCGCATTCCTTGCACCAGAGCTTGGGTTCCGGTGTCTTCGTGCTGACGAAGAACCCGATGTCCTCCGGGGTGACGCCGGTCATGATCTGTCAGCCGACATGTGGAACTTCCACGCCGCGGATCACCAGCTCGTCCTTCACGGCAGCTAGGCGGGCAAGGGCGATGCTGTCGTTGCGGTCGACTCGTACGTAGAGGCGTCTGTACGACTGGCGCAGGTGGAAGGCGCCAACGAGCTTCGCTTGCGCTCGTTGCTGTCGATAGGCCGCTTCTGCATCTGTGAGTAGGGACATGTTGTCGCTCCCGGGGCGGACTCTCTCCGAGGGGGAGGATGCGACAGAATGCCCGACAGAACCACTGCCCAAAGCGACACGTTAGAGACACTCTTCGTGAGATGACCCCTACATGCGCAGGGAACTCGTGGAGTGGCGAGAGTCCAAGGGCCTGACTCCTGAACAGCTCGCTCACCAGCTGGACGTGAGCGTTCGCACGATCTACCGCATGGAGTCAGGGAGAACGGCGCCACGTATGGCGCTCCGGGCCAAGCTGGCCAGGATCTACGGGCGCTCGCTTGACGACGTGAGCCGCGCCATTAGAGGGACACCAAATGGACACGTTGTGCGCAAGACGCTGCGGCTGTTCGCTTCGCTGGAGCAGGGGGCGACCGAGCTCCACACGTACCAGCCGATCAGCCTTCCGGGTCTGCTGCAGACGGCCGAGTACGCCGCCGAGGTCGAGTCCGTGGGGCCGGACCCCGCAGAACCGGATGAGATCGCCCGCAGGGTCAGTCATCGCATGATGCGACAGCGAGTGCTCGACCGCCTTCGCCTCTTCGCTCTCGTCGATGCGTCGGTGCTTCTACGTGACACGGGTGGCCAGGCTGTCATGGCGCCCCAGCTCGACCATCTCCGGATGCTCTGCGAACGACGACCCAACGTGCAGGTGCGAGTAGTGCCGCTCGACAAACGGGCCCACGCTGCAGGGACGGGGTCCTTCACCCTGTTCACCGGAGAGGACGAGGACGCGCCCTACGTGGTTGCCACGGAGAATTTGCGCGGTCCGAGCTACGACGAAGACCCTAGGCTGATCGTGGAGTACCAGCGACTGTTCAGCCACCTGTGGGAGGAGTCCGATGCAGTGGCGAAAGTCCAGCTTTAGCAGCACGAACGGCACGTGTGTCGAGTTGGCTACGGATGGCGAGACCGTGTTCGTGCGGGACAGCAAGGCCCCTGACGCCGGAGCCGTGGCCCTGTCGGCTTCGATCTGGCGTGACCTGCTCGCCGGAGCGAAGTCCGGCGAGTTAGACGACCTGCTCTGAGCCTTGGCCGGATGACCACCGAGGACTCGGGCTGAGTCACGCGGGGGTCGACGGGGGTTCGGGGGGATCGGTGTCGCCGCGGGCTTCGGCCTCGGCGCGGGACAGGACCTCGCGGAGGGGGAGGCCGCGGCGGCGGGCGACCCAGGCGGCGTCGTCGTGCTCGACCTTGAGCCGGCCGGGGCTCACCTTCACCCGCACGGGTAGGCCCTCCACCTCGACGGTGCGCAGCAGCCGGGTCGACGGCCAGCGCTCCAGCGTGGCGCCCCGGAAGCCCAGCGACCCGGTCTCGGAGGCCAGCGTGCGACCCACCTGCTCGGCCAGCGCCGGGTCGACCAGGGCGCTCACCACGTGCGCCGGCCGGCCCTTCTTCATCACCACCGGCGTCACCCAGGCGTCGTGGGCTCCCGCCTCCAGCAGCGCCTGCACGGTGTGGGCCAGGATCTCGCCGGTGGCGTCGTCGACGTTGGCCTCCAGCAGCACCACCGGCTGACCGGGCCGGGCCAGGCCCACGTCGTCGCCCTCCGGCATGGCCTCGCCCAGCACCACCTGCACGGCGTTGGGCCGCCCGTGCAGCTCCCGGGCCCCGGCCCCGAACCCGCTCACCTCGATCCGCATCGCCGGCAGCGGTCCCCAGCCGGTGACGTTGGCCGCCAGCAGCGCCGCGCCCGTGGGGGTCGTGAGCTCCAGCGGCAGGTCGACGCCGTAGGTCGGCGCCCCCCGCAGCAGCTCCACGACGGCCGGCGGCGGGTTGGGGAGCAGCCCGTGGGCGGCGCGGATCATCCCGGTGCCGTGGGCGACGGCGCTGGCGCGGACCTCGTCGACGCCGAGGACGTGCAGGGCCGCGCACGTGCCCACCACGTCGACGATGGCGTCGATCCCGCCCACCTCGTGGAAGTGGACCTGCTCGGGCGGTCGCCGGTGCAGGCGGCCCTCGACCTCGGCGAGCGCCCGGAAGGTGGCCAGCGCCCGCTCGGCCACGGGCGTCGGCAGGCGCGCCTCCTCGACCAGGCCGGTGATGTGCGCCGCGGTGCGGACGACGGCGTGGTCGGTGGCCCGCACGTGCACCTGGGTGGCGGCGATGCCGCAGCGCAGCACCGGTTCGACGTCGAGCTCCCAGTCGGTCACCGGCAGTCGCTCCACCAGCGCGCGCACCTCGTCCAGGTCGGCCCCGGCGTCGACGAGCGCGCCGAGCGCCATGTCGCCGGCGATGCCGGAGAAGCAGTGGAACCACGCGACGGTCGTCATGGTGAGGGGAGGGGGTCAGCGACGGGTGTTGAACATGCGCAGCAGGGCGTAGGCGGCGCCGAAGCCGTTGTCGATGCCGACGACCATTACCCCCGCCGCGCACGACGACAGCATCGCCAGCAGCGCGGTGATGCCCCCGAAGCTGGTGCCGTAGCCGGCGCTGGTGGGCACGGCGACCACCGGCGCGGCGGTGAGCCCACCCACCAGCGACGCCAGGGCGCCCTCCATGCCGGCGACGACGATCACGGCGTCGGCGTCGTCGAGCTGGTCGCCCGAGGCCAGGAGCCGGTGGACGCCGGCCACGCCCACGTCGTTGAGCCGTACGGCGTCGAGGCCGTGGGCCCGCAGGGTGATGGCGCACTCGTCGGCGACGGCCAGGTCGGCGGTGCCCGCGGTGGCGATCACGACCTTCTCGAAGCGGTCCTCGGTGACCGGCCGCCACACGACGGTGGCGCCGTGGCGCTGTCCGCCGGGGTTGATCGACAGCGCCTCGGCCACCTGCTCGTCGTCGGCCCGGGTGAGCAGGATGGGCCCCTTGTCGGCCATCGACAGCAGCTCGCGGATGATCGCCGCGCACTGCTCGGGCGTCTTGCCGGGCCCGTAGACCGCCTCGGCGAGGCCCTGCCGCAGCGCGCGGTGGTGGTCGACCCGGGCGAAGCCGAGGTCGGCGAAGGGGAGGCGCCGCAGACGGGCCACCACCTCGTCGGGTTCGACGAGCCCGGAGCGCACCTGCTCGATCAGCCGGCGGATGGTCGCTTCGTCCACCTCCCCAGCATGACGCAGGTTGGAACGACCCTTGACATTCATTTGTTCGTTAAGTAGACAAACAAATGATGTGGAAGGGCAACCGAGAGTCCCATGAGCCGTTCGGCCGGCGGGGTCGAACGACTCGCCGGGCGGTTCCCGGCGATGCACGTCGGCACAACCGTGCACTCGTGCTCCGCACCCTGTTCCGTGACGGACCGCTGAGCAGGGCCGACCTGGCTCGTGCCACGCATGTCACCCGGGTCACCGCTTCGGATCTGGTGAGCGAGCTCCTCGACGAGGGTTTGGTCGAGGAGCTCGGCACCCGGCCCGAGCAGGGCGTCGGCAAGCCCGCCACGCTCGTGGGCATCGTCGCCGACTCCCGGTCGATCCTCTCGCTCGACCTGAGCGACGACGAGGAGTTCCGCGCCGGCCTGGTCGACCTGGCGGGCAAGGTCGTCGAGCGCGTCTCCGTCCCCCGCGACCAGCGGACCGGCGACGCCGCCCTCGACCTCGTCACCCGCCTCGCCGCCGATGTGCTCGCACGCGCCGACCGACCCCTCCTCGGCATCGGCGTGGGCAGCCCCGGCGTGGTCGACCCGGCCGGCGTCGTCCTCGAGGCCCCCAACCGGGGCTGGCACGACGTCGACATGGCCCGCCACCTCGCCCAGACGCTCCCGGGCGCCGGTGCCACGGCGGCCACCCACGTGGCCAACGACGCCAACGCGGCGGCGCTGGGCGAGCTGAGCCTCGGCGGCCCGGGCGGCCGCAGCCTGCTGCTGGTCAAGATCGGTCACGGTGTCGGCGCCGGGGTGGTGATCGACGGTCACCTGGTGGTCGGCGACCGCTTCGCCGCCGGCGAGATCGGCCACGTCGTGGTCGACCCCCGCGGCGAGCCGTGTGCCTGCGGGCGCCGGGGCTGCCTGGAGACGGCGATCGCCGCGCCCGTCCTCCGGCGCGCCACCGGCAGCCGCAGCGGCGCGGGCCGGAAGCTCGGGGTGGCGCTGGCCCCGGTGGTCAGCGCCCTCAACCTCCGCGAGGTCGTCCTGTCGGGTCCGCTCGACGTGCTCGACGAGACGTTCCGGCGGGCGGCGCTGCGTGCCGTCCAGAGCCGGACCATGCCGGCGGTCGGCGACAACGTCGACATCCGGCTCAGTTCGCTCGGCGAGGACGACGTCCTCCTGGGTGCAGCGATGCTCGTGCTCGACCGCGAGCTGGGCGTCGCATGATCAGCAACACCAGCGACCGCTGACTGGGGTCATCCACCACTGACAGCGGTCATTGTTCCGTGCGAGTCCGGCGGGCTCGCCCGTCAACCGGGCAGTAAGAGTGGAGGACACGTGAGATTCAAGAAGCTCGCAGCGGTCGGCATCGTGGGCACGCTGTTCCTGACAGCCGCCTGCGGGTCGGACGACGACGACGAGAGCGGCGGTGACGAGGGGAGCGAGGACAGCGGCAACGACAGCGCGTTCGCCGCTCCCGACCCGGACACCGAAGCCACCCTGCGCGTCTGGCTCAACGGGCCCGACACACCGCAGACCATGCGCGACTACGCCATCGAGACGTTCAAGGAGACCTACCCCAACGTGACGGTGGAGATCGAGGAGCAGGAGTGGGACGGCATCGTGCCGCTCCTCACCACCGCCCTCAACTCCGCCGACACGCCCGACATCGTGGAGATGGGCAACACC
This sequence comes from Acidimicrobiales bacterium, assembly GCA_035316325.1. NCBI lineage: Bacteria > Bacillati > Actinomycetota > Acidimicrobiia > Acidimicrobiales > Acidimicrobiales bacterium. The sequence continues at coordinate 1,667 of DATHJB010000080.1, read as the reverse complement.
CAGGCCCAGGGCTTCGAGGCGGCGGGCGCACTGGTCGACCTGACCGAGGTCGAAGGCGACCTGGGCGGCGACGACCTGCTCGACAGCCTCAAGGAGGCCGGCTCCTACGACGACAAGTTCTACGGGCTGCCCCTGTACGCGGGGGCCCGGGTGGTGACCTACCGCACCGACCTCTTCGCTGCGTCGGGCATCGAGGTGCCGACCGACCTCGAGGGGTTCGTCGAGGCCGGGAAGACGCTGCAGGCCGACAACGCCGGCACGCCCAACTTCTCCGGCATCTACTTCCCGGGTCGCAACTGGCAGGCCATGCTCTCGTTCCTCTGGGACGCCGGTGGCGACATCGCGGTCCGCGAGGACGGCGAGTGGGTCGGCCAGCTCGCCGACGACGGGTCCGTCGACGGTCTGACCACGGTGCAGGACATCATGGAGAACGCCAACCAGGCACCGGCCGACAGCGACGACCGCAACGACTACATCGAGTTCTGCGCCAACGAGATCGGGATGCTCATGGGCCCCGGTTGGAAGAGTGGCCAGATCGCCGAGGAGTGCCCCGAGATGGAGGACAAGCTCGGCGTGTTCGCCCTCCCCGGCAGCGACGGCGCCGTGGCTCCGTCGTTCCTGGGCGGCTCGGTGGTCGGCATCTCGGCCAAGAGCCAGAACACGGCGCTGGCCTACGAGTTCCTCAAGCTGATCAGCAGCGAGGGCTTCCAGACCCAGTACGCCGAGGCCGGCCTCATCCCCAACCAGAAGGCGTTCCTCGACAAGGTCACCGGCAGCCCCGGTGCCGTCGCCCAGGCCGAGGCGGCGGAGAACAGCCGCTTCACGCCCAGCAGCGAGTTCTGGGCCGAGGTGGAGGGTGGCGACATCCTGCAGGACATGGGGACCGCCATCGGCAACGGCGACGACGTGGCGGACGCCGCGTCGACCGCCAACGACGCCATCGTCGAGATCCTCAACCAGTAGGACCGAGGACCTGACGTCATGACGACCGTGCTCTCCGAGGAACGGACGGTTCCGGGCCCACCGTCCGCCTCGGGGGGCACGCCGTCGCCGCGCCGCTCCTGGCGCCCCCCGCACCTGCTCCCGTACGCCCTGACCGTGCCGGCGCTCGTCGCCATCGGGGCCGGGCTCGGCTACCCGCTCTACCGGCTGGGGATCATGTCGACGCAGGACTACGGCCTGCGTCAGCAGTTCGGCGCCCCGCCGGAGTACATCGGGTTCGACAACTTCACCGACATCCTCGGCGACACCTACTTCTGGGAGGTGCTGCGCCGCTCGCTGGTGTTCTGCCTGCTGGCCGTGGCCCTCACGATGGTCGGCGGCTGCGGCGTCGCCGTGCTGCTCGGCCGGCTCGGCCGGGTCATGCGCACCGCGCTCAGCGTGTCCCTGCTGCTGGCCTGGGCGACACCGGCCCTCACCGCCACCGTGGTGTGGCAGTGGATCTTCGACACCCGCTTCGGCGTCGTCAACTGGGCGCTGACCAAGCTCGGGTTCGACTACGAGGGCCACTCCTGGCTGGCCGAACCCCTCTCGTTCTTCACGGTGGCGCTGCTGATCGTGGTGTGGATGGGCATCCCGTTCGTGGCCTTCACCCTCTACGCCGCCATGACCCAGATCTCCGGCGAGGTGATGGAGGCCGCGGCGATCGACGGCGCCGGGTCCTGGGT
>DATHJB010000079.1 GCA_035316325.1 Acidimicrobiales bacterium | reverse complement strand
CCGCCCGGCGCAGCGTCGACGCCGGAGACCCGAACGCCGTCGCCACCACGACCAGTTCACCGCCGCCTCCTCTGACGCGCGTCACTCATTCACGGAGGCTGAAGTGGTGCGTTCGGCCCGCGTCGACATAGCCGAGGCGCTGGTACCACCCATGCGGCCAGTCGTTGAGTCCGGCGGTGAGGAAGGACAGTTCGCTGCCGGCCTCCCGGCCCCGCCTCAGGGCGTCGCGGATCAACGCATCGCCGTAGCCGCGACGGCGGAAATCCTTGTGTGTCTCCAGGTTCTCGAATTGGGCGATGCGGTCCACACGATCGACGTACAGATCCGCGTAGGCGGCGATCTCCTCGCCGTCGTACACCGCCAGCCGTGTCAGCTCTGCGCCGCGGGCGTACAGCGCGGTCCGGTCGGCGAGCTGGCCGAGATGTTCGTCGGTGGCGTCGGGCATCGTGACCCGCCAGTCGCGGATGATCGCCGGTCGCAGCATGTCGAGCGACACCGCCCGCACCTCGTGCGCAGGGGGCTCGACCTCCGCACCGGAGTAGATCATCGTCACGATCGTCTCGTGCTCATAGCCCGCGGCCACGAGATCCGCACTCAGGCCCTGGCCCACGGCGTCGTCGGCGACGGACACGTACCGATGCCGCACACCCGCTCCGCCCAGCACCTCCTCGGCCGCCGCGAGCACCTCCGCCGCAGGCGCGGCCGAGGTGACCGCGATCCGGTTGTGACGCTCCGAGAGCGGGAACTCCGCTTGCAGCACGGCGAATCCCCAGGGAAGGTCCACGACGTCGGTGGCCTGCGCCCGGGCGAAACGGTTCTCGAACGCCGTGGTCCGCTCGACGTCCGAGTCACGCACCAGGCAAGGTTGCCAGAGCCCGGGCCCGCTCCGACGACGGGTTCACCCTCACGTTGGTGTTGCGCTGCGACCAGCTCTCGGCGAGCCGACCAGCTCCAGCCCGGGGGTCAGGCGGTGGGGCAGGTGCGGCGGTAGGGGTGGGTGGGGAGGAGGTCGTCCCACTCCGTGCGGGTGAGGTTGCGGCCGGCGATGGCACAGGCCCCGTCGACCCAGGCGTCGGGCTCGCTGGGGATCGACCAGATGCCGCCGCGGTCGTCGGCGGCGACCACCGTGCGGCCGTCGTCGGCGAACCAGGCGAACAGCGGCGGGCCGGGGTCGCCGGGTGTCACCCGGACGATGCGCTGGCGGCGCCGGACGTCCCACAGCTCGACTGTGCCCTGGCTGCTGGTGACGAGCCGGTCGCCGTCGGGCGAGAACGCCAGGGTCAGCACGGGCCCGTCGACACCGGGCAGCGGGGCGCCCACCTGCCGGCCCGACTCCGGGTCGATGAGCGTGACCAGCCCGTCGTCGCCCCCGGCCGCCAGGAGCGACCCGTCGGGGCTGAACTCGAGCTGCCAGGAGGCGTTGACGTCGTCGACGGTGGCGACCACCCGCCCGGACGCCCGCTCGACCAGCAGCACGGCGTTCGGTTGGAACTGCGCCACGGCGAGCAGCTCCCCGTCCGGGCTCACGTCGACGTTGGGCACGTAGCGGTCGAACCGCAGCGGCTCGCCGACGACCTCCAGCGTCGCCGCGTCCAGCTCCACCACCCCGCCGGCGTGCAGACCGACGAAGATCGTCGCGCCGCCCGGCCGCCACCCGATGGAGCCCCCGTTCGAGTCGAAAGGCAATGGTCGCTCGACCAGAAGGCGACCGGTGGCCGGGTCCCACGCCCGGACGGTGCCGTCGTTGCCGAGGGTCAGGAGGCGGCGGCCGTCGGGCGTCCAGTCGTGCCAGATGGCGTACGGGTGCCCGGACGGCAGCTCCGGTCCCAGGGCCCCGTCGGGGAAGTCCCGCAGGGCGAAGTGGTCGGTGCCGACCTGGTCGGAGTAGCGGTAGGCCAGCCGGGTGCCGTCGGGGCTCGGCGTGACGTAGGTGTTGAGCGCGTCCGGCGAAGCAGCGGGCGGGCTGAGCCGGCGGACGAGGCGGCGGTCGCCGGCCAGGTCCCACACCACCACGGTGCCATCGGGGCTGGCCGAGAAGAGGGTGCGCCCCTCGGCGTCGAGCTCGATGGCGGTCGCCGGGGCGGTGTGGCCCTCCAGCAGCTCGGCCCGCCGCCCGGAGGCCACGTCCCACACCTCCACGGTGCGGTCCTCGCCGGCGACGGTCAGCGAGCGCCCGTCGCGGGAGAAGGTCAGGTCGACGGGCCCGGCGTCGGTCGGCAGGACCCGACGAAGGGTGCCCGTGGCCAGGTCGAACAGCGCCAGGCGGTCGCCCTGCCGGGCCGCCACCGTCCGACCGTCGGGGCTCACGGCGAAGGGTGCCCGGGCGACCGGCGCGGTCGTGACCACGGCTCCGGTGGCGGGGTCGACGACGGTCAGCGCTGCGCCGGCGACGGAGTCGGACTCGCCGGCCACCACCAGGTCGCCGGTGGGGGTGAACGCCACCACGGGTAGGTCGACGCCGTGCTCGACCCGCAGCGGCGGCGCGTCCGGCGCCTCCAGGTCCCAGATCAGCTGCTGCGCGGCGCCCTGGTCGGGGTTGCCGATCACGCTGGCGGCGACGTAGCGGCCGTCGGGACTGACGGCCAGCGACGAGGCCGTGCCGGTCGCGTCGGCCGGCAGGGGCAGGCCCGCCAACGGCTCGCGCACCTCGTCGCCGGTGGCGGCGTCGAAGAACCGGATGGCGCCCTCCCCGAGGCCCTGGTCGTCGCCGGGGTAGACCGCCATGGCGACGTCGTCGGAGCCGGGCAGCGCCGCCAGCGCCCGGCCGGTTTCGGCGCCGCCCAGCGCCTCGGCGACCGGCTCCAGCGTGGCGGCGTCGTAGAAGTAGAGGCCCCGCCGGATGTCGCCGGCGGCGAGGTAGCGCCCGTCGGCGGTCACCGCCACCTCCCGGAACACCCCACCGTCGGGATGGCGGATCACCCCGATGGCCTGGGGTCGCCGGTTGAGCGCCGCCAGCAGGTTGGTGCGGGTCTCGTTGGAGTCGTGGAGGCGGTGGCCCTCCACCGCGAGCAGCAGGGCCTGGTCGAGGTCGTCGACGGTGAGGGCCAGCGTGCCGAGCCGGCGGGCCTCGGCCACCGTCGCCGCCTCCTCGGCGCTGTCCCGCTGCCGGACGGCGGCCTGCGCGGCGACGATCGACACCACCAGGAACACGGCGGCCGCTACCAGCAGCACCCGGAGCCGGCGGTTCTGCCGCGCCTGCTGGCGGGCCCGCCGGGCGAGGGACTCACGCTCCGACGTCGCCTGGGCGTCCGACGCGTCCAGGAACTCGGTCTCGAGGTCGGTCAGGTCGGTGAGGTCGGGCGACGTCGACGCCTGCCACTCCCGTGCCGTCTCCAGCCGGGCACCCCGGTAGAGCTCGCTCGCCGGGCGGCCCAGCGCTTCCCAGCCGTCGGCCGCGGTGACGAGATGGCGCAGGATCCGCTGGCCGGAGGCGTCCTCGTCGAGCCACGAGCGCAGGCGGGGCCACGCCCGGGCCAGGGCCTCGTGGGCCAGCTCCACCGTCTCCTCCTGGGCGGTGACGAGCCGGGCCCGCACCAGCAGGTGGACCACCCGGGCGCGGGCGGGGTCGCCGCCGAGCGTGCGGCTGGCCAGGCGCGAGCGGACCGGCTCCCCGTCGGGCGACGGCGCCACCAGGCGGAGCAGCACCGAGCGCAGCAGGCTCCGCTGGTCGGGCGGGAGGCTCTCGTAGAGCCGATCGGCCGACCGGGCCACCGCACCGCGGATGCCACCGGTCGCCCGGTAGGCCTCGACGGTGAGAACCCGCCCGTCGCGCCGGCGCCACGTCTCGGCCAGCGCGTGCGACAGCAGCGGCAGCGCGCCGGGCTCGCCCTCGGTGTCGCGCACCAGGAGGTCGACCAGGCCGTCCTCCAGCCGGAGGCCGGCTCGGGCGGCCGGGCCCTCGATGGCCTCGCGGAGGGCGTCGCCGGTCAGCGGGCCGACGAGGTGGAGCCCGCGCTCGGCCAGCCGGGCGAAGGCCGGTTCGCCGGCCAGGGCCGCCAGGTGGTCGGCCCGCACCACCACGACGACGGGAGCGTGGTTGGTGGCGTGGTCGGCCAGCCGCCGGCAGAAGGCGGGCCCCGCCCCGGGGGCCAGGGTGAACAGCTCCTCGAACTGGTCGACGATCAGCACCGCATCCGCCGACGCCGAGGCCAGCGCGCTGGTGAGCGCCGTCTCGGGGTCGGGGCCCGGGGCGAACACCGCCACCGTCCGGCCCTGCCGCTGGAGGGCGGGTGCGACCCCCGCACGGGCCAGCGACGACTTCCCGCACCCCGACGGGCCGGCGATCACCAGCAGGGGGTGCTCGGCCAGCCGCTCGACGCACGCCGCGACGTCGGCGTCGCGGCCGAAGAACGTGTCGGTGTCGTCGACGTCGTACGCGGCCAGGCCCTTGTAGGGGCACTCCTCCGCCAGCGGCCGCAGCGACTCCGGGTTCGCCGCCAGCTCGGGGTCCTGGCGGAGGATCTGCGCCTCCAGGGCGACGAGCTCGGGGCCCGGGTCGATGCCGAGCTGGTCGGTCAGCGTGCGCCGGGCCCGGTGCAGCGATCGGAGGGCGTCGGCCTGCCGGCCGCAGCGGTACTGGGCCAGGGCCAGGGTCGCCCAGCGGCGCTCCCGCAGCGGCTCCTCGGCCACCCGGGCCTCGCCCTCGGCCGCCACCTCCCGGTGCTCGCCGGCGGCCAACCGGGCGTCGAGCAGGTCCTCCTCGGCGGTGCGCCGCAGCTCGTCGAGGCGGGCGGCCTCGTTGCGGCCCGGCGGCCAGTCGTCGAGGTCGGGGAACGGGTCGCCCCGCCACAGGGTCAGCGCCCGCGACAGCGTCGACACCGCCCGCTCCGGCTGGCCCGTCGCCGTCTGGCCCCGGGCCCGCTCCACGAGGTCCTCGAACTGGTGGACGTCGAGGTCGTCGCCGGCGAGCGCCAACCGGTAGCCGCTGGGCGTCGTCTCGATCGCCGCCGTGCCCAGGGCCTTGCGCAGACGGGCGATGCAGCCCTGGACCACCTTCGGCGCGGAGGCCGGCGGCTCCTCGCCCCACAGCGCGTCCGCCAGCCGGTCGGGGGCCACCACCTCGCCCCGCCGGAGCACCAGTGCAGCCAGCACGACCCGGTCACGCGGACCGAGGCCCACGCCGTCACCGTCGACCTCCAGCGGGCCGAGCACCCTGATGCTCACCGCCGGCATTGTCGACACCGCGCACACGGTGGTCAACCGGACCGATACCGGGTTGATACCGGCACGTCCCCCCGGCTGATACCCGCGGGCCCCAGGGTCGGCCCCGGAACCTTCGAACAGGGAGTGTGCACGATGTACGGACACCGATACCGGCTGGGAGCGGCTGCGGCGGCGCTGGCGCTGGTGACGCTGGTCGCCGCGGGCTGTGGCGACGACGACGATGACGACGCCACCGCCGACGAGACGGCCGAGACCCCCGAGAGCGACAGCGGCGGGGGCGGCGCCGACCTGGCGGCCTACTGCGAGGCCGAGCTGGGCTTGGAGACGGCGCCGGAGCCCGAGGTCGACTGGGAGACCGCGAGCCCGGAGGAGATCGCCACGGCGGTGAAGGGGTACGCCGCCGACACCATGCGACCGCTGGCCACCCAGCTGATCGACGCCGCGCCCGACGAGCTGGGCGCCGACATCGCGGTGCTCGACCAGGCGCTCACCGACCTGGAGGAGTCCGGCGACTTCGCCGTGTTCGAGACCCCCGACGCGCTCGCCGCCCAGGAGGCGCTCCACGTGTTCGACCTGGACAACTGCGGCTGGGCCACCGTCGACGTGACGCTCGGCGACTACTCCTTCGACGGCATCCCTGCGGAGGTCGACGCCGGCGTCGTCAGCTTCGAGCTCGCCAACGAGGGCACCGAGCTGCACGAGCTGCTGCTCCTCCGCAAGAACGACGGCGTGACCCAGCCGGTCGAGGAGCTGCTGGCCCTGCCCGAGGAGGAGGCCATGTCGCTGGTGACCCCGGTCGGGGCCCCGGCCACCCCCGCCCCCGGCACCGACGGGTACTCGGTCGCCGAGCTGGAGCCCGGCGACTACATCGCGGTCTGCTTCATCCCGATGGGCACGACCAGCTTCGACACACCCCCGGCGGCCGACGCCCCGCCCCACTTCACGCAGGGGATGGTCACCGAGTTCAGCGTCGCCTGACCCCCCGACCAGGTGGTGCGGCGGCGGCCAGGCGGGCCACCGCCGCACCGCCGCGCCCGGCCGGCAGAAGGGGGCTCGACCCCGCTGACCTGGGTAGGGTGGCGGATCTTGCCGGACCGAGGAGGGCTGTGATCCGACGGCAGGCGGCGGAGCTCTGGGCATGGCGCGGCGGGCGACGCCGCGTCGCGGTCCGGCGCGCCGGGGGCCTCCTGACGGCGGCGCTGCTCGGGGCGACGCTGGGGCTGGCCGGCGCGGCCGGCGGTCCGGCCGCCGACTCCGGCCCGGTCCTGGACGACGTCGCCACGATCTGGCCCGGGCCCCACTCCCCCGCCGATCCCGGACCGCGCCTGGCGTTGTCGCGGGCGGGCACCTCCTCACGCCATGTCTGGTCCGCGAAGGCGACCACCCCTCCCGTGCCGCAGCGGCTCCGGGGCGAGGTGGCGCTCGGCGCTGCCGACGACGCGTCGCCGGCTCCCTCCGGCCGAGCGTCCGCCGGGGCGGCCACCAGCCGAGCTCCTCCGATCTGACGGCACATCCCGGCCTTGCGCCGGGACCGACCGTTCCGATCGACGAGGAGACCCATGCAACCCCCCTTCCGCGGTGCCACAGCGGCTGCACCGGCAGCGACGCCTGCGTCGACCGCCGACGTGCCCGTGCTGCACCTTCCCGCCGACGACGTGCTCCGCCTGCGGCTGGACCGCATCGGGCTGCCCCGCGTGCTGGCCGTCGCCGAGCGGGCCGAGCCACCCGTGCCGGCGCAACCCATCGAGGACTGGGTGCGCGCCCCGGTCGACCCCGTCGAGCTGGAGGAGCGCCGCACCGTCGTGCTGGACCGCTACCTCCGGGCCACGCAGGGCGTCCGCATCGACGGCGACGGCCTCCTCCGGGTGAGCGACCGCTGGGCGGCGCTCACCGACCGCCAGTGGGCCGTGCTGTTCCCGCTGGTCAACCAGCTCGGCCGCCCGGTGGCCCGAGCGGTCGTCGAGGACGGGTACCGCGCCGCGGGCGGTGCCGACGGGCGGTCGCTCGTCGCCCTGCTGCGCCGCCAGCGCCCCCGCCTCGCGGCGTTGGGACTGGAGCTGCACCTGCTCAGCAACGGCGCGTTCCTCCTGGTGAGGACGCCCGGCAGCGACATCCCGGTTCATTGAAGGGATGTCATTGCGACACATTGCCGAAACAACTACGTAGGAATCTGACGGCCTCTACCGTGCGACACAGGGAGGCACAGTTGGATACCGGAGACACCGCGTGGGTGTTGACGTCGACAGCCTTGGTGCTGTTCATGACGCCCGGCCTCGCGTTCTTCTACGGCGGAATGGTCCGCGGCAAGAACGTGCTGGCGATGCTCATGCAGAACTTCTTCGCCATGGGACTGCTCGCCGTCCTCTGGGCAGCCGTCGTGTTCAGCCTGGCGTTCGGTGACGCCGGCAACGCCGGCTTCATCGGCAACCTCGACTACGCCTGGATGAAGGACGTCGGCGTGGGGGCGACCGACAGCGAGTTCCTGTCGTTCCTCACCATCCCGTTTGTCCTGTTCGCGGCCTACCAGATGACCTTCGCCATCATCACGCCGGCGCTGATCACCGGCGCCACCGCCGACCGGCTGAAGTTCTCGGCCTACGCCGTGTTCATCGGCCTGTGGCTGGTGCTGGTGTACGGCCCGCTGGCGCACATGGTGTTCGGCGGCGGCTGGCTGGCCGACATGGGGGCGCTCGACTTCGCCGGCGGCGCGGTCGTGCACATGAACGCCGGTGCCGCGGCGCTGGCGCTGGTGCTGCTGCTGGGCCGACGCAAGGGCTACCCCGACGAGCCCATGCCACCCCACAACCTGCCGTTCACCGTCCTGGGCACCGGCATCCTGTGGTTCGGCTGGGCCGGGTTCAACGCCGGCTCCGCGCTGGCCGCCAACGGCGTCGCCGCCCAGGCGATCATGAACACGTTCCTCGCCGCGTCGGCCGCCATGTTGGGCTGGCTGCTCGTGGAGAAGTTCAAGGACGGCCACGCCACCACCCTCGGCGGGGCCTCCGGCGCCGTCGCCGGCCTGGTGGCCATCACGCCCTGCGCCGGCTTCGTCGGCGGCATGGCGCCCGTCTACATCGGCTTCGCCACGGGCATCATCTGCTACCTCGCGCTGGGCATCAAGAAGGCCTTCAAGCTCGACGACAGCCTCGACGTGATCGCCGTGCACCTGGTCGGCGGGCTCGTCGGGTCGCTCCTGCTCGGGCTGTTCGCCGACTCGGCCATCAACGCGGCCGTGGTCAACGAGGGCACGTTCCTCGGCGGCGGCACCGACCTGCTGGTCGACCAGATCGTCGCCTCGGTGGTCACGCTGGCGTTCTCGTTCGTGGCGAGCCTGGCCATCGGCAAGGTCATCGACCTCGTCATCGGGCTCCGGGTCGACGAGGCCGCCGAGGACGAGGGCCTCGACCTCAGCCTCCACGCCGAGACGGCCTACACCAACTGATCGGGGACGACGTGAAGCTCATCACCGCAACCATCAAGCCGTTCAAGCTCGACGAGGTGAAGACGGCCCTCAAGGAGGCCGGCGTCCAGGGCATGACCGTCACCGAGGTGCAGGGGTTCGGACGCCAGTCCGGCCACACCGAGGTGTACCGGGGCTCTGAGTACACGGTCGACTTCGTGCCGAAGGTGAAGATCGAGGTCCTCGCCGACGACGACGCTGTCGCCGGTGTGATCGACGCCATCACCGCCGCCGCCCGCACCGAGAAGATCGGCGACGGCAAGATCTGGATCACCCCGGTGGACCAGGTCGTTCGCATCCGTACGGGCGAGCTCGACGGCGACGCGCTGTAGGCCCTTGTGCGCTCCGTCCCGGCGTTCGCCTGTCGCTGTCGCAGCGGCGGGCGGGCGCCGGGACGGCTGTACAGTCGTCGTCCTCTGGGAGCTCGAGGAGAGGGTGTGCGGTGAAGGGCCCGCCCGGACGGCAGGTGGTGGTCGACAACCTCGGCAGCCCCGTGGCGATCTTGCAGTGGCCGCGGGACGAGGCTCGTCGCCGCGAGCTGGCCGAGCTGGGGCTCCCCCGCCTGCTGGTGCTCTCCGCCGGGACCGCGGCGCCCCGGTTGGACGACGACGAGGACTGGATCCGGGCACCCGCCGACGAGCGCGACGTCGCCGCCCGCCTCGCCGCGCTGCGGCGCCGCCACGACCGGGTGCGCCTGGAAGGATCGCTCCTCCACACCGCCCGCGGCACGGTCGGCCTGAGCCCCCGCGAGGAGGCGGTGGCCGCGGTGCTGTTGGCCGACGCCGGCCAGGTGGTCGCCCGACCGGCGATCGAGGCCGCGCTCGGTGGGCGGGCCGGTGCCTCGACCCGCACCGTCGACGACACCATCTACCACCTACGCCGCCACCTCCGCCCGCTCGGCCTCGACGTCTTCGCCTCCCCCGGCCGAGGCTTCACCGTCAGCGCCCGCCTCGACTGGCCCGTCGACCCCACGGTCGAGCTCCTCTGACCCACCTCGTCACGCCTTGCCCTCGCCCGGGCGGCACTCTTGTCTTAATATTGATAAGATAGAGATGACGGGGGGAGCGCGGCATGACGGTCATCGACGCTGATGCGCACATCAACGAGCCGGTCGTGCGGGTCGACCCGCCGGGCGACGAGCTCGGGCCGTGGACGGCGCTGGCCGGGCGGCATCCGGGCTGGCAGCAGGCGGGTGAGTCCGGCGGGAAGACCGTCAGCCTGATCGACGGCAAGCTCTTCCCCACCCAGGAGGGCCCCGGGCGGGGCGTCCCGGTGGAGTCCGCCATGCACCCCGCTGCGGCCGAGGGCGCCCAACACCTCGACGCCCGCATGCGCGACCTCGACAGCGAGGGCATCGACGTCCAGGTGCTCTACGGCGCCCTCGCCATCGGAGCGACCACGTTCGAGGACCCCGGGTTCGCGCTCGACTTCTGCCGCGCCTACAACGACTGGCTCACCGAGGTCTGCGCCCGCCATCCCGAGCGGCTGAAGGCCGTGGCCATCGCCCCGCTCCAGCACCCCGACGACGCGGTCGAGGAGCTGCGCCGGGCCGCCGGCCTGGGCGTCGTGGGCGTGATGGTGCCGCCGGTCGTGGGCACCCAGGACGCCAGGAACCTCGACCACCCGTCGTTCCAGCCGTTCTTCGAGGCCGCCGCCGACCTCGGCCTCGCGGTCGGCGTCCACAGCGCCCCCGGCATGAACCTGCCGCTGCCCGGTGCCGAGCGCTTCGACAACTACGCCCAGGTGCACGCCCTGTCGTTCCCGGTCGACCAGATGGTCGCCTTCACGGCGCTGGCCATGGGCGGCGTCCTCGACCGCTTCCCCGCCCTGCGGGTGGTGTTCCTGGAGTCGGGCGTCGGCTGGGTGCCGTACTTCGTCCACCGGGTGCACGAGCACCGGGAGAAGCGCGGCGACCTGGTGCCGGAGATGAAGAGCGACCCCCGCGACCTGATCGAGCGTGGCCAGTGCTACTTCTCGTTCGAGTGCGAGGAGCCCCTGTTGGAGCCCTACGTCGAGCACCTCGGCCCGGACAGCCTGGTCTTCTCCTCCGACTACCCCCACTGGGACTGCGACTTCCCCGGGACGGTCGAGACCACCCGGCACACCGCGCAGCCCCTGGGTGACGACGTGCTCGCCCGGATCCTCGGCACCAACGCCGCCCGGCTCTACGGGCTCGGGTAGAGGCATGGGCATCGAGGAGACCGGTTACGAGATCCCGGTCGGCACCTACGAGGACGCCGAGGCGATGGTCGGCACGACCACGCCCGTCCGCTTCGGCGAGGTCGACGTGAACGTGCCGATGATCCGGCACTTCGCGGCCATGGCGCACGACGCCAACGCCGGCTACTGGGACGACGAGTTCGCCGAGGAGCAGTGGGGCGGCGTGATCGCCCCGCCGGGGATGCTCATGACCTGGCTCATCCCCATCGAGTGGAAGCCCAGCGGCGGTAGGCCCGTGCCGCTGCTCACCGCCCAGGTACCGCTCCCCGGCGACACGCTCATCAACGCCTCCAACGAGGCCGAGTTCTACCGCCCGATCCGGGCCGGCGACCACCTCAACGTGGTCGAGGAGCTGACCGAGGTGTCGGAGGCCAAGCGCACCGTCCTCGGCGTCGGCCACTTCGTCACCACCGTCTCCACCTACCGCCGCCAGGACGGCGAGGTGGTCGCCCGCACCACCAACGTCCTGTTCCGCTTCACCTCCGAGGAGGACGACGCATGATCGCCGGCGTCTCGTACACGCAGTGCTACTGGGACGACGTCGAGCCGGGTGAGGCCCTGCCCCGCGTCGACGACGAGATCACCTACCGCCGCGTGATCATGAACCCGGCGACCACGTGGGACTACTTCCCCGGCCACCACGATCCCGAGTACGCAAGGTCGCAGGGCCAGCCCACGATCTACGTGAACACCATGCACGTGCTGGGTTTCGTCGACCGCTTCGCCACCGACTGGGCCGGCCCCCGGAGCTTCATCGCCAAGCGGAAGGTCGCCCTGCAGCGGTCGATCTTCGCCGGCGACACGATGGTGGGCGAGGGCCGGGTGCTCGACAAGCGCACCGACGCCGCCGGCGACGGCGGCCGCGTCCGCCACCTGGTCGACCTGGAGATCACGGTGAAGAACCAGCACGGCGACCTGTGCTGCCCGGCCGCCGTGACCCTGGAGCTCCCGTCCCGGTCGCGGAAGGTCGCCGGATGAGCCTCCGGGAGGTCGACGACAGCTCCGGCTACGAGCTCGCGGTGGGCACCTACGAGCAGGCGCGGGCGATGGTCGGCACCCGCGCCGAGGTGGTCTTCGCGACGCACGACGTGGACTGGGCGCTGGTCAGGTACTTCTGCGCGATGGTGCGCGACGGCAACGCCGGCTACTGGGACGAGGACTTCGCCCGGGCGCAATGGGGCGGCGTGATCTCCCCGCCGGCGCTGCTCATGACGTGGGTGATGGCGCCCGAGTGGCAGCCGGGGGGCGGCCCGCCGCGGACGCTGCTCACCGCCGGCGTCCCCCTCCCCGGCACCACCGTCATCAGCACCGGCTGCGAGGCGGAGTTCTTCCGGCCGATCCACGTCGGCGACCGCCTCAACGTGGAGGAGGAGCTGGTCGACGTCTCCGAGCTCAAGCACACCCGGCTCGGCGACGGGCACTTCGTCACCACCGTGGCGACCTACCGCCTGGGCGACGGGAGGCCGGTCGCCCGCTACACGCACGTGCTGTTCCGCTACACGCCGACCGGCGACACCGGCGACACCGGCGACAGCGGCGACACCGGGTGAGCAGGATGGACTTCCGACTGACGAAGGAGCACGAAGCCTGGGTCGACGAGGTGCGGGCGTTCCTCGACGAGGAGTTCGACGCCGACGCCCGGGAGGCCGTGCGCCGGGGCGGCGGGGAGTGGGGCGGCGACGTGATCCGCGCCTTCCGCGGGCGCCTGGTGGAGAAGGGCTGGCTGTCGCTCACCTGGCCGGAGGAGCACGGCGGCCAGGGCCGGTCGATGGTCGAGCAGGTGCTGCTCATGGACGAGCTGGCCTACGTCGGGGCGCCGTCGATCGACATGACGTCGGCCTCGGTGGCGCCGGCGATCATCCGCTCGGCCCGACCCGAGCAGCGGGACCGGTGGCTGCCGCCCATCCGCGACGGCAGCGTCGAGTTCGCCATCGGCTACTCCGAGCCCGACTCCGGCAGCGACCTCGCCTCGCTGCGCACCTCGGCCGTGCTCGACGGCGACGAGTGGGTGATCGACGGCGAGAAGATCTGGAACACCGGCGCCGAGTACTGCACGCACGAGTGGCTGGCGTGCCGGACCGAGCCCGACGCTCCCCGCCACCAGGCGATGTCGGTGCTGATCGTGCCCATCGACGCACCGGGCATCACGGTGCAGGGGATCACCACGTGGCGGGGGATGCGCACGAACCAGGTGTGGTTCGACGGCGTGCGGGTGCCGGCGGAGAACCTGATCGGTGAGCGGGGGCACGGCTGGCGCTACGTCACGCAGGCGCTGGCCTTCGAGCGCGTCGCCATCGGCATCACCGGCGGACTGCGGCGCCTGGTCGACGACCTGACGGCCTACTGCCGCGCCACGGAAGTCGACGGCGAGGTGCTCGCCGACCGGCCCGAGGTCGAGCGGGCGCTGGCCGGGCTCGAGGTCGACCTGGAGCTGGCGCGGCTGCTGAACCACCGCGCCGCCTGGATGATCGACGCCGGCCGGGTCCCGAACGCCGAGGCGTCGATGACGAAGGTCTTCACCACCGAGCTCCACGCCCGGGCGTCGACGGTGGCGCTCGACGTCCTCGGCCCGCACGGCCAGCTCGACCCCTACGACGACCGGTCGCCGCTCGCGGGGCTGGCGCAGCTCATGTACCGGGCGGCGCCGTACCTGCGCTTCGGCGGCGGCACCAACGAGATCCAGCGCGACATCGTGGCCCAGCGGGGTCACGGCCTGCCGCGGTAGCAGCACGAGGGGGAGACCGACGATGGACCTGGCCCTGTCCGACGAGCAGGAGGCGCTGCGCGAGTCGGCCCGCGGCTTCCTGGGCCGCGCCTGGTCGACGTCGCGGGTGCGCGGGGCACGCACGCCCGACGGTGCCGGCCACGACCCCGGGCTCTGGCGGGAGATGGCCGCCCTCGGGTGGCTCGGCCTCGCCTTCCCCGGTGCCGTCGGCGGCGGTGGCGGCGACCTGCTCGACCTCGCCGTGGTGTTCGAGGAGGCCGGCCGGGCGCTCGTTCCGACGACGCTGCACTCGACGGTGGAGGCGGCGCTGCTGATCGACCGGGCAGCCGACGACGACCAGCGCGCCGTGCTGCTGCCCCCCGTGCTGAGCGGCGACCGGATCGTGTCGGTGGCGCTCCAGGAGGCGGGGATGCGCTCGTCGCCGGCGGCCATCGCCACGACTGCGTCCCGTGACGCCGCCGGCGACGGTGTGGTCGTCGACGGGACGAAGCTGTTCGTCCCCAACGCCGGGGTGGCCGACGCCCTGGTGGTCGTCGCCCGCGGTCCCGACGGTGTGGTGCTGGTGGTCGTGCCCACCGACAGCGCCGGCGTCGTGCGCACGCCGCTGCAGACGTTCGCCGGCGACGCCCAGCACATGGTGGCCTTCGACCGCGTGCGGCTACCGGCCCACCGGGTCCTCGCCGGTGGCTGGCCGGCGGTCGCGCACGTGCGGCGGGACGCCACCGCGCTGCAGTGCGTCGAGATGGCCGGCGGGGCACGGGCCGTGCTCGACATGACCGTGCAGTTCGTGACCGACCGCCACCAGTTCGGCCGGCCCCTCGGCAGCTTCCAGGCGGTGCAGCACCAGGTGGCCGACCTGTCGATGCGGATCGACGCGGCATGGCTCGCGGCCTGGCAGGCGGTGTGGCGCTGCGCCGGCGGGGCCGACGCCGAGGGCGCCGAGCGGGAGGTGGCGATCGCCAAGACGGCGGCGTCGGACGCCTACGTCGACGCCACCCTCACCGCCCACCAGCTCCACGGCGGGATCGGCTTCGCGGTCGACCACGACCTCCACCTGTGGTCCGACCGGGCCCGCTGGGCCGCGGCCACCCACGGAACCAGCGACGAGCACCTGTGCTCCCTGGGCCAGCTGAGCCAACCGAGGAGGGTGAGCTGATGGCCACACCGTTGAGCGGACTCCGGGTCGTCGAGCTCTCCGATCGTGTGGCGGGGGCCTACGCCGGCAAGCTCCTGACCGACGCCGGCGCCGACGTCGTCAAGCTCGAGCCCCCGTCCGGCGACCCTCTGCGGGGCCGGCCCCTCTTCCACTACCTCGCCGCCGGCAAGCGCAGCGTGGTGGCCGACCCCGGCACCGCCGACGGCCGGGAGCGGGTGACGGCGCTCACCAGGGACGCCGACGTCGTGATCGTCGCGGCCACACCCCAGGGCGCCGAACGGCTCGGCATCGACGTCGACGCCCCGCGCCCCCTGCTGGTCACGGTGTCCGACTTCGGCTGGACCGGGCCGTGGGCCGAGCGGGCGGCGACGGAGTTCACGCTGCAGGGGTGGTGCGGGGCGACCGGCTTCCGCGGGGTCCCGGAGCGTCCGCCCGTGTCGGTGGGTGGCGGGGTCGGCGAGTACCTCGGCGGCGCCTTCGCCGCGGCGGGAGCGCTCGCCGCACTGCGATCGAAGGGCGGCGGCGAGCACCTCGACGTCTCGCTGCTGGAGTGCATGACCCTGGCCATGCAGAGCTTCGAGTGGCTCCACGTGACGCTCATGGACCTGCCCGGCTTCGCCCGCTCGATCGAGGTCCCGTCGATCGAGCCGGCCAAGGACGGCTGGGTCGGCGCGTCGATGGTGACCGGCCAGCAGTGGCTCGACTTCGCGGCGATGGTCGAGCAGCCCGCCCTCGCCGACCGCCCGGAGCTCGGCTTCCAGCTCGGGCGGTGGCCCCTCCGGGAGGAGGTCTACGGGCTGATCCACCCGTGGTTCGCCGAGCGGACCGTCGCCGAGATCGTCGAGCTGGCGACCCTGTTCCGCATCCCGATGGCCCCGATCGGCGACGGCGCGTCGATCCCGGAGATGGACCACTTCAGCGAGCGTGGGGTGTTCGCCCGCAACCCGGCCGGGCTCCGCCAGCCGCGCCCGCCGTGGCGGATGTCGTCGGCCGAGCCGGCGCCGCTCCGACCCGCTCCCGAACTGGGCGAGCACACCGACGAGGTCCTGGCGACCGCGAGCGCCACGGTCCCGGCGACGCCGTCGGAGCGACCGGCCGGGCAACTCCCGCTCGCCGGCGTGCGGATCGTCGACCTCACCGCCTTCTGGGCCGGGCCGTCCGCCACGCACCTTCTCGCCGCGCTCGGCGCCGACGTCGTGAAGGTCGAGTCGATCCAGCGACCCGACGGGATCCGCTTCGCCGGCGGGCCCCGGGAGGGCGCGGACCGCTGGTGGGAGTACAGCTGGCTGTTCCACGGCGTCAACGTCGGGAAGCGCTCGGTGACGCTCGACCTCGGGCGACCGGAGGGCATCGCCCTGCTGAAGCGCCTGGTGGCCGGCGCCGACGCCCTCGTCGAGAACTTCTCGCCCCGGGTGATGGAGGAGTTCGGCCTCGGCTACGACGTGCTGCACGAGGTGAACCCGCGGGCGGTGGTGGTGCGGATGCCGGCGTTCGGTCTCGACGGCCCGTGGCGCGACCGGGTCGGCTTCGCGCCGACGATGGAGCAGCTCGCCGGCATGGCCGGGCGGACCGGCTACCCCGACGGCGCCCCGATGGCGCCGCGCGGGGCGTGCGATCCGCTGGCCGGCGTCCACGCGGCGTTCGTCCTGCTGGCGGCGCTCGGGCACCGCGACCGCACCGGCGAGGGCCAGCTCGTCGAGCTCCCGATGGTCGAGGTGGCGCTGAACGTCACGGCCGAGCAGGTGCTGGAGCACGACGCGCACGGCGTGGTGCTGGCACGCGACGGCAACCGTGGTCCCGACGCCGCGCCCCAGAACGTCTACGCGTGTGCGGGCGAGGAGCAGTGGCTGGCGCTGGCGGTGGCCGGCGACGAGCAGTGGGCGGCGCTGCGCGGCGTGCTGGGCGACCCGGCGTGGGCGCGGGACGAGCGGCTGGCGACGCACGCCGGGCGCCGGGCCCACCACGACCTGCTCGACCGCGAGCTGGGCGCATGGCTCGCCGACACCGGGCTCGACGACGTCGTCGAGCGGCTCGGTGCTGCCGGAGTGCCGGCCGCGCCGGTCGTGCTGCCTCCCGACGTCGTCGCCAACCCCCAGCTGCGCGCCCGCGGCTTCTTCGAGCCGGTCGTCCACGGGTACACCGGCGAGAACGAGTACGCCGGCCTGCCGTTCGGGCGCCTCCCCGGCGTCGACCGCTGGTGCCGCCTCGCGCCGCCGACGCTCGGCGAGCACAACGACGAGGTGCTCGGCGGGGAGCTGGGCCTCTCCCCCGACGAATTGGACCGCCTGCGGGCCGACAAGGTGATCGGCGACTGGCCCGCCGGCCTCGCCTAGGACGGCTTATTGCTGTATCATTTAAAAGATACAGAGCTAGGGTCCGCTGCTTCCGTGCGACGGGACCCGCTCGGACCGAGGAGGGGGGCCTTGTGATGAGGCTGCGACAGAGGAGCGCGTCCGCGCTCCTGATGGTGTTGGTGCTCGTGACGGCGGCATGCGGCGATGCGGACGACGACGATTCGTCCGGCGGTGCGGCACCCAGCGGGGACGACGGTGGCGGCAGCGCGGCGGACTGCGACTCGCCGGGAGTGACCGAGGACGAGATCAGCGTCGGTCAGCTCTCGTCGCTCACCACGCAGGCGGCCGCCTTCTACGGGCTCCACCAGGCGGGGTTCAAGGCGCGCATCGAGACGCTGAACGCCGAAGGCGGCATCGGCGGACGTCAGATCGTGATCGAGACGGCGGACGACGCGGCCGACGTCGCCCGCGCCACGTCGGCCGCCCGGGAGCTGGTCGAGCAGAAGGACGTGTTCGCCGTGATGGCGGCCTCGTCGGTGATCGCCGGCCCGGCGTCGTACCTGCACGACGAGGGCATCCCGGTGGTCGGCTTCAACGTGAACCCCGAGTGGGGCATGTACGACAACATGTTCGGCTATAGCGGGAGCAACTCGCCGGAGCCCGTGTCGACGACCACCGGCGGCGAGTTCCTGCTGGGCGAGGGGGCCGAGAAGCTGGCCATCCTCGGCTACGCGCAGACCTCCGCACAGGTGGCGGCCGAGGGCATGCAGGCGTCGTTCGAGGCGGCCGGCGGCGAGGTGGTGTTCAACAGCACCGACGCCCCCTACGGCAACACCGAGTGGACCACCGAGGCCGAGGAGATCGCGGCCAGCGGCGCCGACGCCCTCTACACGCCGATCATCACCCAGACCGCGCTGCCGGCGGCCACGGCGGTGCGCCAGGCCGGGGCCGACCTGAAGGTGGTCCTGTTCCCGGCCGGCTACAGCCCGACGACCCTCGACCAGGCGGGTGACGCCGCCGAGGGCATCTACTTCTCCACCGACCTCGTGCCGTTCGAGAACGAGCTGCCGGTCCACCAGAAGGTGCTCGACGCGCTCGAGGAGTACGCCCCCGACGCGCCCCGGGCCCAGGAGGTCCTCCAGGGGTGGGCGATCGGTGAGGTGCTCATCCGGGGCATCGAGGAGGCCGGCGCCGAGTGCCCGACCCGCGAGGCGTTCATCGAGAACCTGCGCCAGGTCGACGACTACGACGCCGACGGCCTGCTCAACCCGGCGATCGACTTCGAGGCCGACTTCGGGCAGCCCTACGGCCTCTGCTTCCACTACGTGAAGGTCGAAGGCGGCGAGTTCGTGCCGGTCACCGACGGCGAGGCCATGTGCGGCGAGGTCGTCGAGTAGCGATGGCACATCCCCGGGACGAGGTCGAGGAGGCGTTCCGGCACCTGTGGCGGGTCGGCCCGGTCGAGGAGGACTGGGCCGGCCAGGCCGAGCTGTACACCGACGACGCCGTCTACATCGACCACTACTACGGGCAGAAGACGCCGGCGGAGTTCCGGGAGTGGTGCATCGCGCTGATGACCGAGGAGTTCCCGGAGCTCTACACGGTGTACGAGTGGCACGTGGTCGACGGCGACCGGGTGATCGTGCACATGCAGAACCGGCGCGACAACCCGGACCCTGGGGGCGAGCCCTTCGACTTCCCGGGGCTGACCGTCTACGAGTACGCCGGCGACGGTCGCTGGCGCTACGAGTTGGACTACTGGGGCGTGGCCGACGCGATCCGCACCGGCCGGGAGTACCGCGACGTCGTCGCCCGCGTCGACCCGGACCACCCGCAGCGGCGGAGCCGGCTCCACTGGCCCACCTCGCCGGCGTGGGCCCGGCCGTAAGCGGCTCAGTCGGACGTCGGGAGCGGCTTGGCCTGCTTGACGGCCAGGTCGCTCCCGCAGCAGGCCAGGCGGCCGTCGCCGGGCTTGGTGCAGAGCAGCTCGGCGCCGCAGGCCGGGCACTCGTACCGCTTGCCGAGGAGGTTCGCCACCGTGGCCTACCGGTCGATCCGGGCGAGCGGGCGGCCACAGCAGTGCGGGGTCGACGCCGGCGCCCGCACGACGACGAACTCGCTGCCACAGCTGGCGCAGCGGTAGCGCGTCCCCACCTTCACAGCAGAGGTGTCCTGGTCGGCGTCGCCCACAACGCCATCCTATATATCATTCAGCCGTTGCGAGCAGCCCCCGGAGGATCCCGTCGACCAGGCGTCCGGCCCAGCCCCGCGGCGCCGGCCGCTTCGCCCACGAGCGGGCCCAGTAGGCGCCGGCCAGAGCGTCGACGATCTCGTCGTCGACGGCGTCCCGCCGCAGCTCGCCCCGGGCCACGCCCGCCGCCAGCGCCCGCTCGAAGGCGTCGCGCACCGGATCCACCGCCCGTTGGCGGAACCGGTCCATCAGCTCGGGGTGGTCCGCCTGCTCGAGGATCACCGCCGCGACGAGCCGCAGGCCGTGACGGTCGACCCACCGCTGGCCCATGCGGACGAGATCGACGAGGTCGTCCCGTGCCGACGTCCCGGTGGTGGCCGGCAGCGGCGGCTCGAGGCGGTCGATCATGGCGGCGACCAGATCGGCCTTCGACCGGTAGCGGAGGTAGATCGTCGGCTTCGACACCCCGGCAGCCGCCGCGACCTGCCCCATCGTCATCGCCTCGTAGCCACGGCTCGCCAGCGCCTGTTCGGTGGCGTCGAGGATGGCGCCGTCGAGCGCGGCGTCACGGGGCCGTCCCCGTACCGCCCGGCGGGCCTCCTTCGTCGACAAGCTTCCCATCTCCCTTTACTGTACGGTCGAGTAAACTAACCACAGCTTTCCAGGAACGCTACCGACCATCCGACGACGGAGGTGGCTGATGGACGACGACCTCGGCAAGGAGATCGAGCAGATCGAGCAGTGCCTCGACGCCGACGATCCCGCCTTCCTGCGCCGGTTCGACGCGGTGTGCCGGGCGGACCTGGCCAACGTGATCATCGTGTTCACCCTCCTGGCCGTCGGCGTGGTGTGCCTCACCGTCGGCCTCGCCACCACCTCCTGGCCGGCCTGGGCGCTCGGCTTGATCGCCTTCGCGGCCTGCTTCGCCGTCGACGGCCACCACAAGCAGACCCTCCGCCGCACGCCCGACTGACCGGCGGCCCGGCACCATGGGGGGATGAACAGCCCTCGGGTGGTCAGCCTGGTGCCCTCGGTGACCGAGACGCTGCTGGCGTGGGGCGTCGAGCCGGTCGCCTGCACCCGGTTCTGCGAGCAGCCCCGACTGACCCACGTCGGGGGCACCAAGGATCCGGACCTGGCCGCCATCACCGACCTGGCGCCCGATCTCGTCGTGGTCGACAAGGAGGAGAACCGGCGGGAGGACGGCGCGGCCCTCGTGGAGGCCGGCCTGGCGGTGCACGTGTTGGCCGTGCGCGACCTGTCCCACCTCGACGAGCAGATGGCGGGCCTCGCCGACGCCGTCGGAGCCACCTGGGAGCCCCTCGGACCGATCGCCGAGCCCACCCCCGACCGCACCGCCTACGTCCCGATCTGGAAGCGGCCGTGGATGGCTCTCGGCGAGCCGACCTACGGCTCAGCCGTCCTCCGCGCCCTCGGGATCGCCAACGTGGCCGCCCCCGATGGCGCCTACCCCGAGGTCGACCCCGACGAGGCCCGCCGACGAGGCGCCGACGTCGTGATCGCCCCCAGCGAGCCCTACCCGTTCGCCGAACGCCACCGCTCCCAGCTCGCACCGGCCGGACCGGTCGTCTTCGTCGACGGCCGCGACCTCCTCTGGTGGGGCGCCCGCACCCGTCCAGCCCTGACCCGCCTCCGCCAACAGCTGCGCTGAGGGCGCGGCTCAGCGGGAGCGCCACTCCACCAGCACGCAGGTGGCGTCGTCCTGCAGGCGGCCGTCGTGGTGGTCGACCACGTCGTGGACGAGCCGGCGCATGGTCTCCGGCGGGGAGAACCCGCTGGCGGCGGCCCTCTGCAGGAACTCGGCGAGCCGGTCGAAGCCGAACGCCCGGCCGGCCGCCGACCTGGCCTCGACGACGCCGTCGGTGAACAGCAGCAGCGCGTCGCCCGGCTCCAGCTGCTCGGTGCCGATCATCGGGGCGGCGGCGCGCGGCAGGCCCAGCGGCGGCCGGGGCGTGCAGGCCAGCGTGCGCACGACGCGACCGGCCCGCAGCAGCAGCGGCCGCGGGTGGCCGGCGTTGAGCCACCGCACCTCCCCCGTCGCCGCATCCAGCTGCACCAGTGCCGCCGTCACGAACGACTGGTCGCGGAACTGCGACCGCAGCGCGCCGTCGATCTCGGTGGCCGTCGCCGTGAGGTCGAGCCCGCGCCGCCGGGCGTGCCGGTAGGTGCCGACGGCCAGGGCCGTCATGACCGACGACGACAGGTCGTGGCCGACCCCGTCGAACACGGCGGCCGACAGGATGCCGCCGTCGAAGGCGTAGTCGAAGGCATCGCCCGCCACCTCGTAGGCGGGCTCCAGGATCCCGGCCACGCTGACCTGCGGCGAGCGGAACGTCAGCGGCGGCAGCAGCTCCCGCTGCAGCTCGGCGGCGATCACCACCGTCTCGCGGCGCCGCACCCGGTGGAACAGGTCGCTGTACTTGCTCTTGGCGACGATCAGGTCGGAGGTCAGGGAGGCGAGGTGGCGGGCGCGCGCCGCCGTCGTCTCGTCGAACCGGTCGAAGGTCAGCCGCACGACGCCGAGGCGGTCGGTGCCGTTGCGGACGGGGAACCAGACGTGGTCGTCGCCGTCGGGCCCGGTGTGCTCGCTGGTCTGGAACGCCCGGCCCGCCAGCGTGCTGTCGATGTCGAGGTCCGGCAGCTGCTCGCCGCCGGGCGGGCTGACCGGGAACAGCTCCCGCTGGTCGATGTCGGCCAGGTAGAGCTGGGCGTCGGCGCTGCCCATCCGCTTCGCCCCGGCGGCCACCAGCGCCGGGAGGTCCTCCGGCGCCATCTCGTGGCTCTCGTCCAGCATCCAGCCGAGCGTCACCTCGCCGTCGTCAGCTGTGACCATCACGTGGCGTCTACCCCGGTCAGCCGGTGGGCCCGGCGACGTTCGCCTGGGCGAACTGGCGGTGAAGTTCCTCGATGTCGTAGGGGCGTTCCTCGACGGGGCCGGGGCCCCACTGGCTGCGGGGCCGGTTGACGAAGTCGCCGCCGTAGACGTGGATCGCGCCCGTGAGGCGGTCGAGGGGGTTGGTGACGGCGTGGACGGTGTCGTCGCCGAGGATCACCGAGTCGCCGGTGGCGAGCGTCTTGCCGCCCGACTCGGTGAGCGTCGTGTCGGCCCGGCGGTAGAAGGCGTTGTCCTCCTGCCCGCCGTAGATGCCGATGACCGCCCACATGCGGTGGTCGTGCGGGTAGAGGCGCATCTTCGGCGCCCACACGACGTGCAGCACGGTGAGGTCGTCGGCCTGGTGGAGCAGCGTGATGCCACCCTCGGACGGCTTGAACGCGTCCGCCAGCTCCCCGGGCGCCGCCAACGCCCGATCGAGCACCTGGCGCACCGCCCGCCGGGGCTCCGTCTCCCCCAAGGCCTCCCGGCAGTCGACGATCAGCTGGTCGGTGTCGAACATGCCTCCATAGTGGACCCCCGACGCCCAGGAGGCGAGGGTGGGAAGCTGGGCGTCGAGACCAGCGACGGAACGGGTGGATGAACGATGAAGGCAGCGGTCATCGAGAGGTACGGGCCGCCGGAGGTCGTCCAGATCAAGGACGTGCCGACACCCGTGCCGGCGGACGACGAGGTGCTGGTCGAGTCCTACGCCGTCACGGTCAACTCCGGTGACGCCCGGGTGCGGGCGCTGCGGGTCCCGCGGGGAGTGAGTCCGATGATGCGCCTGCGGCTCGGCTTCACCGGGCCGCGGCAGCCCGTCATGGGCTTCGAGGTGGCCGGGCGGGTCGAGGCGGTGGGGAGCGCGGTCACCACCTTCCAGCCGGGCGACCGGGTGGTCGCCTCCCGCGGGTTCAAGTTCGGCTGCCACGCCGAGCACGTCGCCGTGGCCGAGGACGGCCTGATCGCCAGGATCCCCGACAGCCTGAGCTACGAGGACGCCGTGGCCCTCTGCTTCGGCGGAACGACGTCGCTCATCTTCTTCGGGATGGGCAAGCTCGCCGAGGGCGAGACGCTGCTGGTCAACGGCGCCTCCGGGGCGGTCGGCACCATGGCCGTGCAGATCGCCAAGCACCTCGGCGCCGAGGTGACGGGCGTGTGCAGCGGCGCCAACGCCGAGCTCGTGAAGGGCCTCGGGGCCGACCACGTGGTCGACTACACGGCGGAGGACTTCACCCGGAGCGGCCGGCGCTACGACGTGATCATGGACAACCACGGCAACGCCCCCTACTCGCGGGTGAAGGGGTCGCTGGCGCCGGGCGGCCGCTTCCTCCAGGTCATCGCCGACCTCCCGCAGATGATCGCAGCGACGTGGCAGAAGCCCGTGATCGGCGGCAGCCCCAAGGTCACCGCCGACCTCTTCCGGACGCTCATGTCGCTGGGCGAGAGCGGCGAGCTGAAGGCGGTGATCGACACCGTCCTGCCCTTCTCGCAGATCGTCGAGGCGCACCGCCGGGTCGACACCGGCCACAAGGTCGGCAGCGTCGTCCTCACCTTCGACCACGACGACTGAGGCTCAGCCTGCGTTGATGCGAGAGGTCCCCTGCCCGTGGCGGAGCAGGGGACCTCTCGTTGCGGCTGCCAAGGTAGGTCGGCGGAAACCCCCAAGGTGCCCCCCAAACCCAGTCGGCGGAGACTCAGGCTTGGGGTCGCCGCGTTCCTTGAGGCTACCCAACGAGTCGGCCCCGTGCGCAAGCGAGGGCGAGAACAGGTTCTAGACGTGGTCGGACTCGGCCGGCGTTCCGGGTATGGGGATGGCACCCCCTGGAAGGAGAACCCATGAACGTCAACCCTTGGGTGGTCCGGATCGTGCTCGCGGCGGCGGCCAACGCCATCACGCTGCTGGTCGCCGCGGCGCTGTTCGACAGGATCGAGATCAACGCCGTGACCTTCATCGTGGCGGTGGCGATCTTCACCCTTTGTGCCGTGCTCGTGAAGCCGATCGCCGAGCGCGTCGCCGGCAAGTACGCCTCCGGGGTGACCTGGGTGGCCGGGATCGCCACCACCTTCCTGGCCCTGCTGGTGACCGACATCCTCTCCGACGGCCTCGAGATCGAGGGCGCCTGGACGTGGATCGCCGGCACGGTCGTGGTGTGGATCGGCACGCTGATCTACGACGTCGTCGACGACAAGCTCATCGCGACGGTGTCGGGGCACCTCGGGGGTCCCCCGCAGACGGCGAGCTGACCCCTCGGGAGCGACGTCGACGCCACCCTGGCGCCCTACCTCTCCGGCGTCACGGCCTCATGGCCTCACGGCGAGGAACAGGAACGCCGCCACCAGCGCCAGGTGGACCCCGGCCTCCTGGAGGGTGGCGCGGCCCGGCAGGATCGTCAGGGCCCCGACCACGGCGGTGATGCCGAGCAGCACGAGCTGGGTGGAGCCGAGGCCCAGCACCAGCGGACCGTCCAGCCAGATCGACGCCACCGCGATCGCCGGGATCGTCAGCCCGATGCTCGCCATCGCCGAGCCGAGCGCCAGGTTGAGGCTCACCTGGATGCGGTCGCGGCGGGCGTTCTTGACCGCCGTGACCGCCTCGGGCGCCAGCACCACCAGGGCGATCACCACGCCGACCGCCGACGGCGGGGCGCCCATGGCGGCGATGGCGTCCTCGATGGCCGGCGACTCCAGCTTGGCCAGCCCGACGACGGCGACCAGCGCCACCACGAGCAGGCCGAGGCTAGTGAACGTCTCCCGGTTGGTGGGCGGCGGGCCGTCGTGGTCGTCGTCGCCGTCGCCGTCGCCGTCGTCCGGGGTCTCGACCGGCAGGTAGTCCTCCCGGTGGCGGACCGTCTGCACGAACACGAACAGGCCGTAGATCACCAGCGACGCGACCGCGGCGAACGTCAGCTGCTCGGAGGAGAACTCGGGGCCCGGCTCGCTGGTGGTGAAGGTGGGCAGCACCAGGCTCAGGGTGGCCAGGGTCAGCACGGTGCCGAGGGCGCTGGCCGTGCCCTCGGCGTTGAACTCGGCGGTCCCCCGCCGCAGCGTCCCCACCAGCAGCGACAAGCCCACGATGCCGTTGCAGGTGATCATCACGGCGGCGAAGACCGTGTCGCGGGCGAGGGTGGCGGTGTCGGAGCCGGACTTGGCCGAGATCATCAGCGTCACGATCAGGGCGACCTCGATCACCGTGACCGCCACCGCCAGCACCAGCGCCCCGAACGGCTCGCCCACCCGATGCGCCACCACCTCGGCGTGGTGGACCGCGGCCGGCACCGCCCCCGCCAGGAACACCCCGATCACCACCAGCAGCGGGCCGTCGGGGTGGCTGCTCCACGTCGCCGCGAGCACCCCCAGGGCGAGCATGGGCACGACGACGGTCCAACGGGGCACCGGGACATTCAACCGTCCCGACGCCGCCGTGCCCCGCCATCCCGCTGCCGCTACGGCGTCGGGACGGGCTGGGGCGGCGGCGGGCCGACGTAGCGGGAGCTGGGGCGGATGATGCGGTTGTCGGCGTGCTGCTCCAGAGCGTGGGCGCACCAGCCGATCATCCGGCTGGCGGCGAACGTCGGCGTGAAGAGGTCGCGGGGCAGGCCGCAGCGGTCCATCACCACCGCGGCGTACCACTCGATGTTGGTGCGCAGCTCCCGGTCGGGCTTCAGCTCGGCCAGCGTGCGCTCCACCTCACCCTCCACCTGGATGGCGAAGCGGCCCAGCTCGCCGCCGATCTCCTCGACGACGCCCCGCAGCAGCACCGAGCGGGGATCGGCGGTGCGGTACACGGCGTGGCCGAAGCCCATGATCCGGTCGCCGTAGGCCACGGCGTTGCGGACCCAGTCGGCGGCGTTGTCGGGGCTGCCGATGGCGTCGAGCGTGTCGAGCGCCCGGCTGGGCGACCCGCCGTGCAGCGGCCCCGATAGCGAGCACAGCGCCGCGACCACCACCGCGCCCAGGTCGGCGCCCGTCGAGGTGACGGCCCGGGCCACGAACGTCGAGGCGTTGAAGCCGTGGTCGACGCCGAGGATCAGGTACTGCTCGATGGCCCGGACCTTCCGGGGGTCGGGCTCGCTGCCGTCGAGCATGTGGAGGTAGTTGGCGGCGTAGGCGAGGTCGTCGCGGGGTGCGACCGGCTCGGCACCGTGGCGCAGGCGGTGGAGGGCGGCGACGATCGTGGGCGTGGCGGCGCTCAGCCGGAGGGCGTCGGCGCGCAGGCGGGTGCGGTCGACGTCGAGCGACGGCGGCAGGCCCTCCACCCCCGCCAGGAGCGACAGCGCGGTGCGGAGCCCGGCGACCGGCGTGCCGACGTCGTGGGCGATGCGGGGGAGGGCGTCGAGCACCTCGGCGGGCAGCCGGCGGAGGGGCGCCACCTCGGCGGTGAACGCCTCGTGCTCGGCGGGGGTGGGGAGCTCGCCGTCGATCAGCAGGTGCCACACGTCCTCGAAGCTGCGCTTCTCCGCCAGCTCGGGCGCCGCGTACTGGCGGTAGTGGTAGAAGCCCTCGTTGCCCCGCACGTCGCCGAGGGCGGTCTCGGCCACGACGACGCCCTTGAGGCCGGGCGGCGCGGCCACCGCCAGCTCGTCGGCGGGGCGCAGGCGGGCGGAGGCCATCAGGTCCCGCATCGAGATGATGCCCTTGAGCTCCTCCCCCACCACGACGGGGATGTGGCGGTAGCCGTGCTCGGCGAGCTGGCGCCAGGCGTCGTCGATGGTGGCGTCGGGGTCGACGCACTGCGGCTCGGGGGCCATCCACTCGGCGGCGGGCGTCGTCTCGGGGTCGGCCGCCGCGGCGGTGGCCCGCAGCAGGTCGCGCTCGGTGAGGATGCCGACCGGCCGGTTGCCGTCGTCGACGACCACCACCGAGCCGATGCCGTGCTGCTGCATCCGGTCGGCGACCTGGCGCAGCGTCTCGTCGGGGTGGGCGGTGACGACCGGTTGGGTCATGACGGTGGCGACGGTGCTTCCCATGGGGTCATCCGACTCCCGGGTGGCTCATGTTGTCAAGATTGATTGCATCAATGTATTAGGGTCGTCGCCTGTGAGCAACAGCTGGATGACAGCGGAGGCTGCGGCCGCGAGGTTGGGCGTCAAGGTCGAGACCCTGTACGCCTACGTGAGCCGGGGCGCGGTGCGTAGCGAGCGGGTTCCGGGCACCCGGCGCAGCCGCTTCTCCCGGGCCGACGTCGAGCGGTTGGCGGGGCGGCAGCGGCGGGGCGGGGGGCGGGCCGGCGGCCTCGACGTTCTCGTCGAGACCGACCTCACCCTCCTCGATCCCACGGGCCGGCTGTACTACCGGGGCTGGGACGTGGCCTCCGCCGTGGCCGAGCGGGCGACGTTCGAGGAGGTGGCCGGCTGGCTGTGGGCGGGCTCTCGCTCCCCCGTCGCCTTCGAGGCGCCGCCCACCATGCTCGCCGCCGCCCGCCGGGTCGATGATGCCCTGGCCGACCAGCCGGTCATGGACCGCCTGCGGGCGGTGGTGGCCGCCGTCCGCCACACCGACCCCCTGCGGGACGACCGCCGCCCGGTGGCCGTCGCCACCGCGGCCCGGGCGCTGATCGCCACGCTGGTCGACGTGCTGCCCGTCGTGGGGGCGGAGGGCGAGCCGTCGGGGTCGGTGGGGTCGGTGGCTGCACGACTGTGGGTCCGGTTGTCACCCCTGGCGGCGACGCCCGAGCGGGTGCGGCTGCTCGACGCCGCCCTGGTGCTGCTGGCCGACCACGAGCTGGCGGCGTCGACGCTGGCGGCCCGGGTGGCGGCATCGACGTGGGCCGACCCGTACCTGGTGGTGCAGGCGGGCCTGGCCGTGCTGGGCGGTCCGCTCCACGGCGGGGCGGCGGCGGGCGCCCGGGCTCTCGTCCGGGAGGTCGACGACGGGGTCGACGCCGCCGAGGCCATCGGGCGCCGCCTGCGGGACCAGCAGCTCATCGCCGGGTTCGGCCACCGGATCTACCAGGACCACGACCCCCGGGCCGAGGTGCTGCTGGGGCTGCTGGCCTCGACCCACGAGCTGCCGTCGGAAGACGCCCTGGTCGCCACCATGCGGGACCGGGGCCTGCCGTTCGCCAACATCGACTTCGCCATCGCCGCCCTCGCCGAACGCCACGAGATGACCGAGGAGGCCGGCGAGATCATCTTCGCGATCGCCCGCATCGCCGGCTGGCTCGCCCACGCCACCGAGGAGTACCCCCACCGCCTCCGCTTCCGCCCCCACGGCGTCTACACCGGCCCCCCACCCGGCTGACCAGAACCCTCAACTCGATGTTCCCCGGGACGGTCCAGTACGGTCGCCAGTGGGGGAACCCGTAGGTACGGGGGGAATTCATGAGGGGTTTGCGTCGACTTTTGCCGATTGCCGCGGGCGTGGGCCTGCTGGCGACGGTGATCACAGGGTGTGACTGGCCGACGGGCACGAGGTACGTGTTCCCGGTCTT
>DATHJB010000078.1 GCA_035316325.1 Acidimicrobiales bacterium | reverse complement strand
AGGCCACGGTGGGTGCCACCGCGAGGGGGTGCAACGAGCCCGCCTCCCACTCGGCCACCACGGTGGCCGGGCGCCCGCCGGTCAGCGCGAGGAGCATCCACGGCTCGACCAGGCGGCTCAACGGCAGGCGATCGCCGGTGGAGTCCTGGAGCCACCAGCGATCCTGGTCGGGCACGACCACGACCTCGGCGACCGCTACCGGTAGGCGCTCCCGCCACGGGTTGGCCGCCAGCCAGGACGACAGCCGGTCGACGGTCGCCGCCACGCCCGTCGCGGCCGGCAGCGCCCCTGACCCCACCACCTGGTGATCTTCGCCCAGCACGCCCCTCGGCGGGTCGCTGCCCGGGTGCAACGCCAAGGCGGCGTCGACCACCGAGCCCACCGTCTGGGCGGTCCGCAGGGTGGCGCCGGCGGCGGCGAAGTCCAGCAGCAGGACCCAGCGGCCGGTCGTCTCGCCGTACAGCCAGGTGCGCTGGCTGACGATGCGCTCCAGCTCGTCCTGACGCACGCCCGCCACGACCCACCGGTCGGCGAGGCGGGGGAAGCCCGCCACCTCGTCGCCCCGGCGATGCCAGCCGAGGAACACCCGCAGGTCACCCACCAGCTCGTCGCCGAGCCGGTCCCTCGCCCGCCAAGCGTGCACCGCCAACTGCCACCGCCCGGCCTCGGCCAGCAGCACGTCGGCCCAGTCGAGGCGACCGGCGAGATGCCCGCTCACCCCGCGGACCCGTTCGGCCAGACCGGGCATCTGGGCGTCCACCAGCCGCGACGCCATCTCGTCCCAGAACGCGTAGGGCTGCCGCCGCGCCCCGGCCAACCCCTGCCGGACCAGGTCGCCCAACCAGCGCTCGAACTCGTCGATCCCGGCGGACATCGTCGCCTCGCGCTCGGCCTGGCGGCGGGCCCGGGCCTCAGGGTCGACCACCGCACCCGGCCGTGCCGCCGAGCGACGAGCCCGGTCGCCCGCCCACTCCCCGGCGAAGTCGGCGGCCGCAGCGACCTCGCCGACGGCGTCACCGTGCTCGACCCACAACAACAGAAGTGCCAGGCCATGCTTGCACGGGAACTTCCGGCTGGGGCAGGTACAGCGGTACGCGGGACCCGTCAGATCGACCGTCACCTGGTACGGCAACTTGCCGCTGCCCTGGCACCGACCGAACACGAGGGACTCGGTGCACCCCAGGTCCGACCACGTCCGCAGGTTCGCCAGCCCCCGCGCCGCCTTCACCGACCCCGCGTCCGGCGCCTGGGCCAGCACCTGCTGCATCGACCACCGGCGACGTCCCACCACAGCGAACGTACAAGACCCTCCCACCAGCCCTGACGTCGACCCCGACCTCGCGGCCCAAGGCGTCATCGCGGCTCCCGGAAACGGATGAGCCAGGGCGGCCGATCGCCCGACCAGGGAAGGCCTGCCTCTCACCGCTCGTCGGCGGGCTCCTGCGCGGGTGCCCGTGCCAGACCCCTGGCAACGAGTCGGGGCTCAGTTCGTCGCGAGGTGGTGGTGGGTGAGGGCGTGGGGATCGGGGCCGGTGTCGTGGGTGGGGCTGGCGTGGAGGAGGGCGTCGGCGAGGCGGGGGACGTGGTGGAGCAGGGAGTGTCGGGCGTCTTCGAGGATGTCGTGGGCCCGGGTGAGGGGGAGGTGGGCGTCGAGGACGATGTCGGCGTCGACGTGGAGCCGGTGGCCGATCCACCGGACGCGCACGCGGTCGATGCCACGGACGCCAGGGGTCGTGGTGAGCTGGTGGGTGATGTGGTCGACGATCTGGGGGTCGACGCCGTCCATGAGGCGCCGGTAGATGTCGCGTGCCGCGATGCGCAGCACGCGGGTGATGGCGAGGCTGATGGCGAGGCCGATGAGGGGGTCGGCGAGTGGCCAGCCGGCGAGGGATCCGAGACCGGCGCCGAGCACGGCGAGGCTGGTGAGCCCGTCGGTGCGGGCGTGGAGGCCGTCGGCGACGAGGGCGGCGGAGCCGATGCGTCGCCCGACGCGGAGGCGGTAGCCGGCGACGGCTTCGTTGCCGAGGAAGCCGACGAGTCCGGCGACGGCGACCCAGCCGGCCTGGTGGATCTCGCGGGGGTCGACCAGCCGTTCGACGGCCTGCCAGGCGGCGACGACAGCGGACAGGGCGATGACGGCGACGATGAAGATGCCGGCGAGGTCTTCGGCGCGCCCGTAGCCGTAGGTGTAGCGCCGGGTGGGTTGGCGCCGGGCGAGCAGGAACGCGACGCCGAGGGGGATTGCGGTCAGTGCGTCGGACACGTTGTGGATGGTGTCGGCCAGCAGCGCGACCGAGCCCGAGACCACGACGACCGCTGCTTGGATCAGGGCGGTGACGCCGAGCCCGCCGAGGCTGATCGACAGGGCCCGCATCCCCTGCCGGCTGTCCTCGAGGTCGCCGCGGCTGTCGCCGTGGTCGTGGCTGTGCCCACCGAACAGGTCGACCAGCCAGCGCCAGACCCAGGCGAGGCCTCGTGTGGGGACGTCGGCGTGGTCGTGTTGGTGAGCCCCGCGACCGCCGCCCGTGGAGTCGTGGCCGTGGTGGTGGCGGTGGTGGTTGGTCATGCGGTACTGGCTCGACGCCGGTGGTGGCGGGCGGGGACGGTGCCGAGGTGTTCGGCGTGGTGCAGCGCTTCTCGGGCGAGGGCTTCGACGTGGTCGTCGTGGGCGGCGTAGAAGATGCGGTTGCCGTCGCGGCGGGTGGTGACCACGCCGGCGAGCCGCAGCCGGGCCAGGTGGTGCGACACCGCGGCGGCCTGCATCGACAGGTGGTCGGCCAACTCGTTCACGGAGTGCTCGCCGTGGAGGAGGTTCCAGATGATCCGCAGCCGGGTCTCGTCGGCCAGGAGCTTCAGGGTCCGTACCGCGGCGGCCAGCTCGTCGATCGTCGGCTCCTCAACTACCTGCTTAGGCACTTGAATAGTTTGCCTGGTCGTTGGCGCGGGCGCAACGCCGGGTGGTCAGACTCGGGCGATGACCACCCCGGAGCGCACCTTCACCGTTCGGGTCGTCAGCGATCGGAGGCGCCGGGTGCTGGTCCCGCTTCCCTTCGAGCCCGACGACGCGTGGGGGCACAAGCACCAGCACCGCGTGCACGGCACGGTCGACGGCATGGGTGTACGCGCCGTCGTGGAACGGCTCGACGACGGCCACGGCCACGGCATCGTGCTCGGCGCCGCTTGGCGTCGGGACTGTGGCATCGCCGCGGGTGACGAGGTCGCCGTCGTCCTCCTACCGGAGGGACCCCAGCGCGACGACCTGGCACCCGACGTCGTCGCCGCCCTCGAAGCCTCTCCCGACGCCGGGACGTTCTTCGACTCGCTCGCCCAGTTCTACCGACGTGCCTATCTGCGCTGGATCGACGCCACCAAGCGCCGCCCCGAGCTCCGGGCCGAACGCATCGCGGAGATGGTCAGGCTCCTCACGGCCGGTCACAAGGAACGCCCTCGCCCGTGACTCGGGAGTGACCTGCAGTGACCTGCTCAGCTGGCGAGGGTGTGTCCGCTCCTCGCCATCGTCGATGCGGTGGCAGCCATCGGGGCGGCCGGGGCCCTGGTGGGTGGGGTGCCGTGGGCCCACTGCCAGGAAGCGATGTGGTGCCTCGGCCCGAACGGGCGCGTGGGCTGGTTGGCATCTAGCATCTGATCGCGATGCGGGGGTTTCGGTTGTGGTCGCTGTTGCTGCTGCCTGGTGGCGTCGCCGCCGGGCATGCGCTCGGTTACAGCGCCGTGGCGCTCGTGGGGTCGACGCCGTCGGTCGAGGGTGGGCACGGCTACCTGACGGTGATGTTCCGGTTGGCGGTGCCGTTCACCTTGGCGGTGCTGGCCCGCGGGTTCCTGTCGGGCGCCCGTGCCGAGCTGCCGCCGGTGCGCTTCGGGGCGCTGGCCGGGCAGCAGGTCACGCTGTTCGTGCTCATCGAGCTGTTCGAGCACCTCCGGGCCGGCATCGGGCCTGCGCAGAGCCTCACCGAGGCCTCGTTCGTGTTGGGGATCGCGGCGCAGTTCGCCGTGGCGGCTGCGTTGGTGTGGCTGGTCGGATGGATGCGCCGGGCCGGGGAACTGGTCGCGGGCCGGCCCGCCGGGTCGCTGCGGAGGCGGGTCTCCGTCCGGGTCCTGCGTTCGTGTGGCGTGGTCGCTCCTCAGGTCGTGGTGTGGTCGCTGTCGCGTCGGGGGCCACCTCTCTCGTTCGTCGTGTGATGTGCCGCCGGGGGTCGCCCGGCTGCGTCGACGAGCGAGAGGAATCGAGGGATGGACGAGCGTCCGACTCGACGGCCGCGCAGCTTCGGGCTGCGGCCGTCGGTCGTTGCCTGCGGTCTGGTGGCCGCGTTCCTGTTCGGGCCGCTGGCGGCCCGCGCCGAGGCGCACGCGACCCTGATCGGCACGACGCCGGCCGACGACGAGGTGATCGACGCCGTCCCCGAGCAGGTGGAGCTGCGCTTCGACGAACCGGTCGAGGTGGTCGAGGGCGGCATCGAGGTCATCGACCCGGCCGGCGACCGGGCGGATCGCGGCGAGGTCGAGGTGACCGAGGACGGCGCGGTTCTGGTCGTGCCGATCGACGGCGACCGGGAGGGCACCTACACGGTGGCGTGGCGGGTCGTGAGCGAGGACAGCCACAACCTGACCAGCTCGTTCGTGTTCCACGTCGGGGTCCGGACCGGCGCCGCGGAGCTCGACGACGAGTCGAGCTCGCTCGTCGACCTCGTGGGCGGCGTCGGACGCTGGGCAGGCTTCGCGGGAGCGTTCATGGTGGTGGGCGCCGGCGCTCTCGCGGTCTACGCACCGGTCGATGCAAAGGTTCGCCGGCGACTGCGGCCGCTGATGTTGGCCGGGGCGCTCGTCGCGGCGGTGGGGGTGGCGGCGTCGCTGGTGGCGCAGTCCGCCGACGCGTCGGGTCGCTCGTTGATCGACGCGATCGGCATCACACCGGATCTGGCGCTCGACACCCGCACAGGGGAGCTGAGCGTCGTCAGGATCGGGGCGTTGCTGGCGGCGGCGGTGCTGGTGGCCGTGCCGATGCTGTCACGGTTCCCGCTGCTGGCGGTGGGGGCGGGCGTCGGGTCGCTGGTGTGCGCCTCGTTGTCGGGTCACGCGTGGACGGCCTCGAACCGGGTGCTGTCGGTGCCCGTCGACGTCATCCATCTGGTCGCGGTCGGGGTCTGGCTGGGAGGACTCGTCGGGCTCGCTGCGACCGTGCGGGCGGCGACCGATCGGTCGGGTCTGGTGCGTCGTTTCTCCAACGCGGCGTTGGTCGCGGTCGGGGTGGTGGCGGTGTCGGGCGGGATCTCGAGCCTGGTGCAGGTGGATTCCTGGGAGGCGCTCGGCTCGACGGGTTACGGGCAGCTGCTCCTGGTCAAGGTCGCGGGCTTCGCCGTGCTCGTCGCGCTGGGGTTCGTGAACCGCGAGGTGCTCCTGCCGCGGATCGAGCAGAAGTTGACGTCGTTGCTGTGGTCGGTGCGCGGCGAGGTGGGCGTGGCGGCGGCGGTGCTGGTGGTGACGGCCGTCCTGGTGAACCAGCCCCCGGCCCGTGACCAGGTGACCGGTCCGATCACGCTGACTGCCGCCGCGGCCGATGCCGAGGCGACGGTCCAGGCGGTGGTCGATCCCGCCGAGGTGGGTGTGAACGACATCCACCTCTACTTCTACGACGAGAGCGGGACGGAGCCGTTCCCGGTCGACGCGGTCGAGGTCACCGCGGCGGTGGGCGACATCCCGGCCCGGAGGCTCACCGTCACTCCGTTCACGCCGTCACATGTGTCCCTTCTGGACGCCTCGCTCAGCTCGCCCGGCACCTGGGTCCTCCAGGTCACCGCGGTCGAGGCGGGGCTGCCAGCAACCTTCACCCTCGAGGTGCCATTGCGATGACCAACCCTGTCCGACTTCTCGTTGCAGTGCTCGCCACCCTTGGTGTCGCGGTCGCTGCCGCGCCACCCGCGTCGGCCCATGAGGGTCCCGGCATCCTGACGTTCGAGACCGACACCCCTTCCGGCACGAGCCACCGGATGGTGGTGCGCCTCGTCTGGGAGAACGACGGTCACCCCGCGGCCCGGGAGACCACGATCACGGCGACACCGGTCGGTCCCGATGCGGTCGCGCTGACGCCGGTCGCGATGACTCCCGTGGATGACGACGGACGTTTCGAGGCGACGGTGGATCTCGCCCGGCCGGGAGCCTGGACGGTCCGGGTCACGGCGATCAACCCGTCCGGCACGATCGAGGTCCCGGTCGACGTCGCCGCCCCGGCCACCACGACGACGGCGCCGGCCACCACGACGACCGAGCAGCCCGCGACGACCGACCCTGCCGAGGAACCCGTCGACGTCCAGGAGACCGCCGCGCAGGCTGGCGACGACGGCGGCCTCGGTGCCGGCGTGATCGTCGCCGGAGTGGTCGCTCTGCTGGCCGTCGTGGCGGCGGGGGTGTTCGTCGTCCGCTCGAGGCGCCACCCGACCGACGCCGGCGCCGACTGATGGTTCCGCAGGGGATACGACAACAGATGCTGCTTCTCGGGGCGGCACCGACAGGGGGATGTCATGAGTAGTACGGAAGAAGCAACCCGCGCCGACGTGCGGGACGACGAAGCCGCGCCGTTGGTGGCCCGGCTGGCGTTGGCGGCCCTATGCGCCGCCGCCGGCGCGGTGCACCTCGCGATGGTGCCCGGCCACAGCCAGGAATCGACCCTCGACGGCATCCTGTTCCTGGTCGGCGGGTGGGCACAGGTCGCCCTGGCCGTGGCCCTGCTGGCGTGGCCGCGCCGGGCCGTGTTGCAGGCCACCGTCGTGGTCAACCTGGCCGCCGCGGTGACCTGGGTGGTGAGCCGCACCGCCGGGCTGCCCTTCGGCGCCGACCCCGGTGAGAAGGAGCCGGCCGCCACCCTCGACCAGATGACCACCGCGTTCGAGGTCGCCGCCGTGGTCCTGGCCGCGGTCGTGCTGCTGCGGCCCGCGCTGTGGCAGTCGCTGGGGGAGAGGGCCCTGCTGGCCGGCGCGGTCGTGCCCGTGGTGGTCGTCGTGGCGACCAGCGTGGTGCTCACCTCCCCGGAGGCGGCGAACCACCACGCCAACGACCCCGCGGCACCGTCGGCCCAACTCACCGCAGCCAGTCAGCGCTGCGATCTCGGCCTCAACCCGGCGGCCTACTGGCAGGAGGCCACCACCGCCGGGTGGGACACCGTCACCGGCGGCGCCGTGACGGACGCCAGCACGTCGGGCGCGGCAACCCCTGCAGCCGGGGGGAGCCACCACGGCCCCGCCGCAGCACCGGCCGCCGCGGCCCCGGCTGCCCCGGCTGCCCCGGCGGTGCCGACGACGCCCATCCCGTCGCTCAACGCCGGTCGCGGCTCGGTCGAAGTCGACCGTCTGATGGCTCTGTCGACGAGCAGCGGCGAGGCCGCAGAGGCTCGGCTCGTGTCCGCCCTGGCCGACGTCTCCGACGACGCCTACGAGGCGTGGCTGCAGCGGCTCTCGACGACGACCACCCACGCGGGACCGCAGGCGTGGAGCGCCGTGACCAGCCAGCAGACGTGCGCGGACCTCACCGACGAGGTCGAGCAGGCCCGCACTGTCGCGTTGGACCACCCGACACCGGTCGAGGCGGAGGCCGCGGGCTACACGCAGGTCACCGGCTACGTGCCCGGCATCGCGGCGCACTACATGAACTTCTCGTACCTCGACGACGAGTTCGCGATCGACGAGCCCGAGATGCTCCTCTACGACGGCACCGGCGACGACGCCAGCATCGTCGGCCTCTCGTACTACATCGTGATGGGAGCACCCGTGGAGCCCACCCAGGGCTTCGTCGGCGACAACGACCGCTACCACGTCCACGAGGGACTCTGCGTCGCCGGCACCCTCGTCGTCGGCGACTCGACCACCACGGCCGAGGACTGCGCCGCCCGTGGCGGCGCCAAGGCCGGCGGCGCCAACAACTGGATGAGCCACGCCTGGGTCGTGCCCGGATGCGAAAGTCCCTGGGGCGTGTTCTCGGGCGCGAACCCGCTGCTCGACCCCACGCTCGGCGAGAGCTCCGGCACAGACGGAGGCAGCTGTGCGGGCAGCGGCGTCCGTGACCGCTACGACCTCTCCGCAGGAAGCAGGGACAACACACCCACCCCCGTGAACGGCTCCGACGTCCAAGTCGCGGCGCCATGACCGCACCGCCCACCAGATCCTGACCGCCACGGCCCGCGGCCACGGCTCACCCCCCCCCGAGTCGGGGCCGCGGTGTCTCACCCCCTTCGATCGAGGAGACCACGACATGTCCGAACCACGCGACGACGAGTTCTGGCAGCAATCGCAGGACGCGCGCCGCGCACGGCTGCCCCGCTACGCCTGGATCTGTCTCGCCGGACTGCTCGTGGGCGGCGTCCTGGTCGCCGTCGCCGTCCTCCTCCTGGGGAACGGCTCGACCGACAGCGCCCGTGACGAACCGCGCCCGGCCCACGGCATCACCCTGCCCGGCATGCCCGCGGGCTCGCCCGGCATGGGCGACGGCGGCGGACCGTTCGAGATGCTCTCCATCGACGACGGCGCACTCGACACCTACACGACCGCCTGATGCCGCTCCCACACGGCGTCACCGGGCATCCGCCGGCGGTCGTCCCTCCCGGCGACACGGACGACCCGGTGGCCGAACCGGTCCCTGACCGACCACCAGCGACACCACCAGCGACACCACCGCATACCGCCACCGGGCGTCTGGCCGGAGCGGTGCTGGTCGCGTTGGTGCTCGCGGTCCTGGTGGCCTGGCTCGTGTCCCGTTCCGGTGGCGGGGGAGCCGGGCACCTCGGCTACGGCGAAGCGGTGCTCCTCGGCCTGGTCGAAGGGGTCACGGAGTGGTTGCCGATCAGCTCCACCGGCCACCTGACCGTCACCCAGGACCTGCTCGGCATCCGCGGCGAGGCGGCCGACAGCTACATCGTCGTGATCCAGGCCGGCGCCATCCTGGCCGTGCTCGGCCTCTACCACGAACGCTTCGCCACGATGCTGCGCGGCCTGTGCGGCCACGACCCCGTCGGGCGGCGCACGCTCGGCGCGGTCCTCGTGGCGTGCCTGCCCGCCGCGGTCGTCGGGCTCCTGCTCGAGGACACGATCAAGGAGCGGCTGTTCGGGCCCTGGCCCGTCGTCGCCGCCTGGTGCGCGGGAGGCGTCGCCATCCTCGCCACCACCGGTCGCCGTCCGGAACGCCCGCAGGGATCGGGCATCACGCTCAGCACTCTCGGCTGGCGGACCGCCGGGGTGATCGGGCTCGCCCAGACCCTGGCGTTGTGGCCCGGAGTGAGCCGCAGCCTGGTCACCATCCTGGCCGCCACCGCGGCGGGCCTCACCCTGCCCGCGGCGGTCGAGTTCAGCTTCCTCGTCGGCTTCGTGATCCTCGGCGGGGCGACGCTGCACGAGCTGACGACGTCAGGTCCCGAGATCCTCGCCGCGTACAGCCTGGGCGTCCCGCTGGCCGGCCTGGTCGTCGCGTTCGTCGCCGCCGTCGTGGGCATGCGCTGGATGGTCGGCTACCTCGACACCCACAGCTTCGCCGTCTTCGGCTGGTACCGACTGGCCGCCGGCGCCACCGTGGCGGTCCTGCTCGTGACCCACGTCCTCTGACGGCTCCTCCCGTCAGGGTCCGGAGGCGTAGCTTTCCTGCCGATGGGGGTCGAGCTCGCGCCGGTTCGAGCTGCCGGCGCGACCGAAGGTGCCCTCGACCGAGGAGGGGATGACGATGATCGAGCCGCCTGCCGAAGGTTCGACGGCGGCGAGACGACGGTCGACGAGGTCGGTGGGCCCGCGGTCGAAACCCCTACCTCATGTGGCGTTCGCCCTGGTCGTCGGCGTCGGTCTGACACTGGGGGCCTGCACGGGTTCGGATTCTTCGTCCTCCGAGGCAGAGCCGCCCTCGTCGTCCGAGACGACGACGTCGCCGGCGTGGGCGAGGGTCGACCGTGCCCTCTCCGGGTTGGGACCGGATGTGGGCCTTCTCGCTGCGAGCGTGTCACCCGACGGGACTTGCCGTCCGGTCCACGAGGTCGCTCCGTCCACGGCCCGGCCGACTGCGTCGCAGTTCAAGTTGTTCGTCCTGGGCGCGCTCGCCGAACAAGTGGCGGATGGGCAGGTCTCGTGGGACCAGACCTTGACGGTCGAAGATGCCTTTCGGAGCCTCGGCAACTCTCAGGAGTCCGGGTCGCTCCAGTTCGCCGCTTCGGGCACCCCGGTGTCGGTCGAAGAGGCCGCGACGAAGATGATCTCGATCAGTGACAACACGGCAACGGACATGCTCATCGCGTTGGTGGGCCGGGAGGACATCGAGGGACAGGTTCGTCAGTGGACGGCGAACGCAGCCGCGAACGAGCCCTTCCTCACGACGAAGGAGATGTTCCTGTTGCACTACTCCGCCGGTCTGGCGGATCGTTATCTGGCCACGCCGCGAGACCGACGAGATGCGTTCCTCGCTTCGTCGGTCGACCCACTTCCGATCGGTGAGATCGCCTCGGGTTTCTCGGTGGAGCCCCGCTACGTCCACGAGATCGAGTGGTTCGCCTCCCCCGACGACATCTGTCGCACCTTTGCCGGCTTGCAGGTGCTGTCGACGGAGCCCGCGTTGTCGCCCACCTTGTCGGCCGTTCTCTCCCGTGAAGTAGGCGGGATCGGATTGGACCCGTCCGAATGGCCGACCGTCTGGTACAAGGGTGGCTCGGAGCCTGGCGTGCTCACACTCGGCTGGCTCGCGACGAACCGCGACGGGGAGACCTTCGTCGTCGAGGCGATGGTGTCGAATCCCGATGTCGTCCTGTCCGAGGATTCGATAACGGACCTCGTGGCCCTCGCCGGCGAAGCCTTCGGGCTACTCGACTAGTCCACCTCAGCTCACGCGGTGCCCCGCTCCGAGGATGCGTCGTAGGCTCACGGCCCACGCCGCGGGGTGCGGTCGGAGGAGGTTGGTCCGTGTCGTACGAGTTGGTCCTCGCCGGTGGCCGGGTCGTCGATCCGGAGACGGGCTTCGACCGGATCTGCGATGTGGGCATCGACGGCGACTCGGTCACGGCGGTCGGTGACCGCCTCGACGGCACGACGACCGTCGATGTCCGCGGGCTCGTCGTCGCCCCCGGTTTCGTCGACCTCCACAGCCACGCGCAGACGCTGCCGGGACGGCGGCTCCAGGCGTGTGACGGGGTCACGACTGCGCTCGACCTCGAAGCCGGTCGCTCGCCGGTGGAGATCGCGTATGCGAGAGAGGCGAAGCGGGGTTCCCCGATCAACTACGGCTTCTCGGCGTCATGGGCGGCCGCGCGCATGCACGTGATGGCCGAC
This sequence comes from Acidimicrobiales bacterium, assembly GCA_035316325.1. Classification (NCBI taxonomy): domain Bacteria; kingdom Bacillati; phylum Actinomycetota; class Acidimicrobiia; order Acidimicrobiales; species Acidimicrobiales bacterium. The sequence continues at coordinate 4,142 of DATHJB010000078.1, read as the reverse complement.
GGACCGCTCGACGGGGGTGCGGCGGCGGTCTTCGGCGGGTTGGCCGGCACCGATTGGCAGCAGGCGGCGACCGCAGCACAGGTGGCGCGGATCCTCGATCAGGTCTCGACCGACCTCGCCGCGGGTGCCGTCGGGGTCGGCGTGCTCGTCGGCTACGCGCCAGGGGTCGATCCGGCCGAGTACCTCGCCCTCGCGGAGCTGGCGGCCGCCGCCGGGGTGCCGACGTTCACGCACTCGCGTGACATCGTCGAGTTGGCTCCGGACACCTGGATCGACGGCGCGGAGGAGATCGTCCGGGCGGCAGGCACGACCGGCGCGCACATGCACTACTGCCACATCAACTCGACGTCGGGGCGCCACGTCGATCGGGTGCTGGCGCTGGTCGGCCGTTGCCAGGCGGAAGGCGCCCACGTCACGACCGAGGCGTACCCGTACGGGTCGGGATCGACGGCGATCGGCGCGGCGTTCCTCGCTCCGGAGCGGTTGCACGAGCGCTTCCGGGACACGACCGCGATCACGTACCTCCGCACCGGCGAGCGCATCGCCGACGCGGCCCGGCTCCGTGAGCTGCGGGCGACCGACCCCGGCGGTCTCGTCATCGTCGAGTTCCTCGACGAGACGGAACCGAGCGACGCCGCGCTGCTGCGGCGGTCCCTCGAGTTTCCCGACGCGATCGTCGCGAGCGACGGGATGCCGCCGCTGTGGAGCGACACATCGCGCCTGGACGTCACCGCCTGGCCCTTGCCGCCGGAAGCGGTCACCCACCCGCGCACTGCCGGCACGTTCGGGCGGGCCCTGCGGCTGTGGCGGCAGGAGGGGGCGCCGCTCATGGAGGCCGTTCGTCGCGCCACCCTGCTCCCTGCGCTGGTGCTCGAGGGCTCGGTCCCCGCGATGCGCCGCAAGGGCCGCGTGCAGGCCGGAGCGGACGCCGATCTCGTCGTGTTCGACGAGGTGGGCGTGACCGACCAGGCGACGTACGAAGCGTCCACGCGTCCGTCGTCCGGCATCGCCCACGTGACCGTCGGCGGGACCTTCGTGGTGCGCGACGGAGAGCTCGTGCCCGACGCTCTCCCGGGGCGCGCCGTGGGCGCCTCCCCCCGCTGACCCGACACCGCGAGCCCCGTGCCGGTGCCCGGCCGACGGATACCCTCGCGGGGTTCAGCGCCCGTACTGCTCGAGCCGGTTGCGCCAGCCGGTCCACCAGTGGGGGTACTCGTCGGAACGCACGACCGGGATGTCCGGCCGCAGCCGGCCGATGACCGGGGGCAGCTCCGCCCAGGGCACCGACCAGCCGTGCACGGGCAGGGCGAACGTCACCAGCTCGTCCGGGTCCCGATCGAGGGCGCGCACCCGGGTGAGCGCCGCCCGCGCCTCGTCCCGGTGCCGGCGGGGGAGCGTGCGCAGGTCCACCCGGCTCAGACGGTCGAAGAAGGCCCGCATCCCGTGCGGATGACCGGGGTGGAGCAGGACGCCGACACTGCGCCGGATCGTCCGGTCCTGCCGTCCTTTGGTCGACTCGCACAGCACGAGCGCGCGCACGTCGGACCACGGCACGAACGCCGGTCTCCCTCCATGGCGTTCTGCGCCGAGGTAGACCCCGACCGGGTCGACGGCGAAGGCGACGCCGCGGCTGTGCCGCACCTGGGTCGTGCGGGAGATCCCGGCCACCAACAGCATGGCGCCGGATGCCGTTGCCACCGCCGAGGCCACGGTCACCGGTTCGAGGAACTCGACGTAGTGGTAGTCGTCGAGGCGCCCTGTGGGCAGCGCATACGTGGCACCGGCGACGCCCGCCACCAGCAGGGTGGCACCGACGACTTGCACCAGCAGGGCCGTGCGGCGGAAGCGGATCAGCAACGAGCCCGGCACGGTGGGGTCGGGCAATCGCACCTGTGAGGAGACGTTCGTCATGGCATCACGACCCGATCACGTCGAGCCGCGCCAGACCGCGACGGACCTTCTTCCGGGACGAACAGCGGGCACACCCTGATCCTCGCGCGAGTGTCCGACTGACGATGGGGACGTGGTGGTGCTGGAGACCGAGGACCGAGGAGAGGGCATGCTGCGGAACGCCGAGCTCGAGCGGGTGGCCGAGATCTTCGTCGGTGGCTGGACGCTCGAGGTCACGAACCAGTGGTGGTTGGACGACCCGAGCACGGTCTCGACCGGAACTGCCACGTGCAAGTGGCTGGGAGACTCGTTCGTTCGTCCGCAGGCGGAGTTCGACGGCGAGCCGACGTGGGACTTCGTCTTCGGGCGCAACGACGCACGGGACGAGTTCGTCGTGCTCTACAACGACGAGCGAGGGGTCCTCCGGATCTTCCAGCTGACGCTCGACGGCGGCGCCTGGACGATGTCCCGGGCCGACCCGGACTTCCACCAACGGCTCGTCGGGCGCGTCGAGGGTGACCGCATGGTCGGCCTCGCGGAAGCGTCGGAAGATCAGGGGACCACCTGGCGCAAGGACTTCGACCTGGTGTTCGAGCGCGCCCGCTTATCACGTCAGGCGATCAAGTCCCACCGGGATCGCCAACAGCCCGAACATCCAGCTCGCACTCGCCGGATCTGTGCCCCTGTGCGGCGCCAGATGGCCTGGCCGTCACGGCCCGGGCCATCACCGCCGCTGCGGGGTTGAACGCGGCAGCGATCTTGGGTTCGCCCCGGACCCCACGATCGCCGACTTCGCCCTCTGCGACGGTTGATGTACTGCACGGAGGGAGCGCGGCGCGGCCACCAGGCGTGAGGTCGAGCATGGGAGACTGCGCTCGGTGGCCATCAGCGACGGGGATCGTGAGCAGGTGGTCGCGGAGCTGCAGCGCCTGGCGGCGGCGGGGCGGCTGACGGCGGAGGAGTTGGCGGACGGCGTACGGCGGGTGCGGTCGGTGGTGACGATGGCCGGCCTGGATGGCGTGCTCCTGGACCTGCCCGGCGAGGCGCGCGGGCCGGCGCGCCCCTGGGCCCCGCCCGGCGCCGGGTCCGACCCTGTCCCGGTTGGTGAGCACGCACCGCCAGCGTCGTCCGGGCTTCGGCCACCGCCGGCGCCATCGAACGGGGTTGGTCCGAGACGGTGGCCGAGGGCAGCGGTCCTGGGCATCGCGGTGGTTGTCATGCTGTGGGTGGGCCTGCGCCTCCTGGCTCGGGATCCGCCGGGCTCAGGCACGCGCTCGGCGGAGGCTGGTGCCTCGCCAGAGCCGACGGTACCCGTGACCACGGTCCCGCCGACCACGCTCGCACCCACGACGTCGCCGACCACCACCGTGCCGGCGACCGCCACCGGTCCGCCGTACCAGGGCTGGGTCACACGGCTGGTCGAGCAGGAGGTCCCGCCCGGTCTCCTCACCGCCGAGTCGCCCGAAGGCCGCTGCAGCTGGGAGCGACAGCAGATCGCCGAGGACGGCACCACCACCGCGATCACCCATGGGATCAGCGCCCGACCGCTCGTCGAGGTGTTGCCCACCGACGATGCCGTGAAGTCGAACGGCTGCGGCCCGTGGGTCCCGTACTCCCCGCCCGCCTCGCCGGCCACCACGGTCAGCGATGGCGACTGGCTCGTCGGCAGCGACCTCATCGCCGGCCGCTACCAGGCAGCCTCGCCACCGGAACGGCTGTCCGAGTGCTACTGGGAGCGCGACGACAGCTTCCTGTACGAATTCGGTGGCTGGAGCGAGAACAACATCGTCGACCGTCGCACCGTTGTCGACCTCACCGCCGGCGAACGCTTCACCACCAAGGGCTGCGGCCCATGGATGCTCGCCCCCTGATCCCACGTCCCCGCCGCACGGTGACAACGAAGTCAGCGACGACGGGCATGGGACTTCACCGCCTCCGCGCTCATGCCACTCCGTTCCGCGAGGGCACCAACGAGTCGGACCGGCGGTTGTCGGATCTGGTGTCGGTGGGTGTGTTGATGAACGTGTTCCCGCCGGGGTGGTCGGCTCGGTCATCGCGGAGTGTGGCCGCAGCGGCTGCGTGGCCCGGTCGTTGCCGGCGCCAGGGACGATGGACGTGGTCAGTCGCGGCCGACGATGCCGTTCTCGTAGGCGAAGATGACGGCCTGTACCCGGTCGCGGACGTGGAGCTTGGTGAAGATGCGTCCGCCGTGGGTCTTCACGGTGGCTTCGGAGATGACGAGCTTTGCGGCG
>DATHJB010000077.1 GCA_035316325.1 Acidimicrobiales bacterium | reverse complement strand
TCGAGGTCGTCGAGCGCCTCGTCGCTCCACACCGGGTCCTCCTGCTCGGAGAACTGGGCCCGCTTCCGGGCCTCCTCGGCCAGGTACCGGATCGACGTCGACCGCTGTTTGGCGATCATCTCGCCGCGGTCGTTGATGTAGGTGGTGTCGCCCCGCGAGAACATCGTGGGGCCGGCGAACTTGGTCTCGGTGACCTTGTAGTCGAAGAGCATCCGCTCCTGCTTGATGCGGTCGCCCGGCTCGATGCGGGGGCCGAAGAACCACCACTCGTCGCCGCCGAAGATCATGTGGGAGCCGGGGACCGTGCCCTGGATCGACGGCGTGGCGCCGTGCCCGACGTCGGTGGCGACCGAGAACGACTGGGGCGCCACGAGACGGCCGAAGCGGCTCTCGCCGGCGAAGGCGTCGTCGTAGTGCAGGGGGTTCGGGTTCTGCATCCCCTGGGCCCAGCGCCGGATGTCGTTCGGGTGCACCGGGTCCTTCAGGAAGCCGCCGCCCAGCGGCACTCCCACCCAGCGATCGACGTCAGTGGTGTCGAACAGCGGCTCGGCCATCGGTCCCCCCTTTGGCGTGGTCCGGATCGCTTTCCGGACTAACACTTTTATCATTTTAATGATTGATCTAGGAGTTGACAAGTATCGAACCGTCGCGGCGTCGGTCCGGCACCTAACCTCCACGCCCGTGGGGATGGGGAAGACGGCGATGACGACGGTCGCGCGCGGGGTCGGGGTCGAAGCGGGGGAGCAGGAGCGGGTGGGGCGGTTGCCGCACCTGGCGCCGCTCGACGGGCTGCGGGGGATCGCCATCGCCCTGGTGCTCGGCGTGCACTCCGGGAACTCGCTGTGGCCGGAGGCCCGCGGCTGGCTGGCGCCGGGCGGGCCGCTCGGCGTCCACCTGTTCTTCGTGCTGAGCGGGTTCCTGATCACCGCCCTGCTGCTGGGCGAGCAGCGGCGCACCGGTCGCATCGACCTGCGGGCCTTCGCCCGGCGGCGCGTGCTGCGGCTCGGGCCGGTGGTGGTCGCGCTGGCGCTAGCGCTGGTGGTGCTGGCGCTGGTCGGCGACCGCCTCCTGCTGCGCGACGTGCTCGCCGAGGGCGTCTACGTGCTCACCTTCACCGGCAACGTCCACATGGTCCACGGCGACGCCCCGCCCGTGCGGTGGCTGTTCGGCACCGACCACGGCACGGTCACCGAGGTGGGCCACATGTGGTCGGTCGGGATCGAGGCGCAGTTCTACGTGCTGTGGGCAGTGGTGCTGTGGGCGGTCAGCCGGGCGCGCTGGTCGTACGGGCGCATTGCCCTGCTGACGGCCGGCCTGGTGCTGGCCGTCGCCGTGTGGCGGGCCCACCTGCTGGCGCAGGGCGAGCCGTGGCTGCAGCTCTACCTGTCGTCGTCGACCCGCCTCGACGCCCCGTTCGTCGGCTCGCTCGTGGGGGTCGCCTGGTGCGCCGGCTGGCTGGACCGGGTGCGCGAGCGGCTGGCGCTCACCGCCGGGGTCCTGGGCCTCGGCGTCCTCCTCGTGACCTCGTACACCACCCGCTTCTACGACCGGTCGCTCTACCAGGGCCTCTACACGGTGCTGGCGTTGTGCGCCGCGGCGGCGATCGTCGGCGCGCTGCGCGCCGATGCCGGCAGCGCGCTCCCGCGGGCCCTGGCCTGGCCGCCGCTGGTGTTCCTCGGCACCATCTCGTACTCCGTCTACGTGTGGCACTACGGCATCTTCTGGACGATCGAGCGCCGCGACCCCGGCTGGCCCGGCCCGGTCCGCCTCGCGGTCGGCCTCACGACAGCGCTCGCCGTCAGCTACGCGTCCTACCGGATCGTGGAACAGCCGTTCCTCCGCAGGAAGCGCCGAACCGCCTTGACCCCGGCCGCCGGAGCGGTGCACGATGGCTGACATGTTCCTGGACGACGTGCGCCACTCGCTGCGCCGCCTCCTCCTTACGTAAGACGAGCACCGCACATAGGTGCTCGTCCGCCTCCTGCGCCCCACCGGGCCAGGAGGCTTTTCAGTTTTCAGGCCCACCCCACAGCAAGGAACCCACCGCGATGCCTCCCCAGCCAGTGACGCCGAAACGGATGCCGTTCGAGAAGTACGTGCCGTTCCAGCCGCTCGCCCCGTTCCAGCTGACCGACCGCACCTGGCCCGACAAGCGCATCGAGAAGGCGCCCGTGTGGTGCTCGGTCGACCTGCGCGACGGCAACCAGGCCCTGATCGACCCCATGGACTCGGCCCGCAAGCGCCGCATGTTCGAGACCCTCGTGCAGATGGGCTTCAAGGAGATCGAGGTCGGCTTCCCGTCCGCCAGCCAGCCCGACTTCGACTTCGTGCGGGACCTGATCACCGAGGACCTGATCCCCGACGACGTCACCATCCAGGTCCTCACCCAGTGCCGGGCCGAGCTGATCGAGCGCACCTACGAGTCGATCAAGGGCGCCCGCGAGGCGATCGTCCACTTCTACAACTCCACGTCGATGCTGCAGCGCCGGGTGGTCTTCGGGCTCGACTACGCCGGCATCACCCAGATCGCCACCGACGCCGCCCGCCTGTCCCGCAAGCTGGAGGACACGGTGCCGGGCACGAAGGTCCGCTACGAGTACTCGCCCGAGAGCTTCACCGGCACCGAGATCGACTACGCCGTGGAGATCTGCTCGGCGGTGTTCGACGTGATCGACCCGGATGCCGACGTCGGCCTGGTCATGAACCTGCCGGCCACCGTCGAGATGTACACGCCCAACATCTACGGCGACGTGATCGAGTACTTCCACCGCAACGTCCCCCACCGCGACCGGGTGGTCCTGTCGCTGCACCCCCACAACGACCAGGGCACCGCCGTCGCCGCCGCCGAGTTCGGCGTGATGGCCGGCGCCGACCGGGTGGAGGGCACGCTGTTCGGCAACGGCGAGCGCACCGGCAACGTCGACCTGGTGACGATCGCCCTCAACCTGTTCAGCCAAGGTGTCGACCCCGAGCTCGACGTCACCGACATCGACGCGCTGCGCCGGGTGGCCGAGTACTGCAACCGCCTGCCCGTCCACCCCCGGCACCCGTACGTGGGCGACCTCGTCTACACGGCGTTCTCGGGCAGCCACCAGGACGCCATCAAGAAGGGCTTCGACGCGCTCGGCGAGGACTACGACGAGTGGGGCGTGCCGTACCTGCCCATCGACCCGAAGCACGTCGGCCGCTCCTACGAGGCCGTGATCCGGGTGAACAGCCAGTCGGGCAAGGGTGGCGTCGCCTACATCATGAAGGCCGAGCACGGCCTCGACCTGCCCCGCCGCCTGCAGATCGAGTTCTCGAAGACGATCCAGGGCATCACCGAGGACACCGGCACCGAGATCACGCCCGCCCACATGTGGGACACGTTCCAGGGCGAGTACCTGGCCGAGGATGCGCCGGTGCAGCTCGTGTCGCACGAGTCGAACACCGGGGAGTCGGGGTCGAAGGTGACGGCGCAGCTGCTGGTCGACGGCCAGCACGTGACCGTGACCGGGCAGGGCAACGGGCCCATCGCGGCGTTCGTCAGCGGTGTCCGCAGCGAGCTGGGCATCGACATCGACGTGGTCGACTACAGCGAGCACGCCGTCGGTGCCGGCTCCGACGCCACCGCGGTCGCCTACGTCGAGACCCAGGACGCCGACGGCACGGTCCGCTGGGGCATCGGCAAGCACGAGAGCATCGAGACGGCGTCGCTGCGGGCGGTCGTGTCCGCCGTGAACCGCCACCGCTGAACCGTTCTGTCTTCGCTGACTCGGGCATAGCCGGCTCAGCGAAGACAGAATGCCGGTCCATGGAGATCGGTGCCTTCGTCCCGCTGGCGGCCTTCAGCGCCAACCCCACGTTCCTCCGCGCCCTCGGGCCGGCTCTCGAGGAGCACGGCTTCGAGTCGGTGTGGGTACCCGAGCACGTGGTGCTCTTCGACGACTACGACAGCGAGTACCCGTACGCCGCCGACGGGAAGTTCCCCGGGGGCGGCGACACGGGCCTGCTCGAGCCGTTCACCGCGCTGACCTACCTGGCTGCGGTCACCGACACGTTGCGCCTGGGCACCGGCATCTGCCTGGTCGCCCAGCGCAACCCGGTGTACACGGCCAAGCAGGTGGCCGACCTCGACGTGTTGTCGGGCGGCCGCGTCGAGTTCGGCGTGGGCGCGGGGTGGCTGCGGGAGGAGTTCGAGGCGCTGAACGTGCCGTTCGAGCGCCGGGGGCAGCGGACCGACGACCACCTCGCGGTGATGAAGGCGCTGTGGACCGAGGAGGTCTCGTCGTACGAGGGCGAGCTGTACACGCTGCCGAAGGCGCGGCTGTACCCGAAGCCGGTGCAGAGCCCGCACCCGCCGGTCATCGTGGGCGGCGAGAGCGACGCCGCGCTCCGGCGGGCGGCCCGCATCGGTCAGGGCTGGTACGGCTTCAACCGCACGCCCGACCAGGTGCCCGAGGCCCTGGAGCGTCTCGACCGGGCCCTCGCCGCCGAGGGCCGCTCCCGCACCGACGACGACTTCTCCGTCACCATCTGCCCCTACTTCAACCCGGTCGACCGCGACGCCCTGTCCCGCTACGAGGACCTGGGCGTCGACCGTGCGGTCGTGGTCGTCTTCGCCTTCGACGTCCCCAGCCTCCACACCACGCTGGACCAGATGTCGTCGGACCTTCTCGGCTGACGCCGACGAGAAGTCGTACGCTCCCGCCGGGGGAACATCGATCTCGGGGGAGAAACGATGAGAAGAGCCAGCATCAGAAGGCTCGCCGTGCTCGGCGCGCTCGGACTGCTCGTGCCGTTGGCGGCCGCGTGCGAACCGCTGACGAACGCACCGCCGGGCGGTGGCGAGGTGGTGAACGGCACCTACCGCGTCGGTCCGTTCAACCTTGCACCCGCGGGGCAGCCGGGCGACGAGTCCAACTCCAGCGGCACCAACCTGCCGCGCCCCGCCGGGGCGTTCGGCCTGAAGACCATGGACTTCGACCTGGTCGACGCCAACGGCAACTCGCTGCCGCACAGCGCCGCCCACCTGCACCACGTCGTGATGACGAACCCGGCGCGGCAGTCGCAGTTCTGCAGCAACTGGCCGGAGCGCTTCGCCGGTTCGGGCAGCGAGCGGACGCCGATCCGCATGCCGGACCCGTACGCCTACATGGTCGGCGCGAACGACCAGTGGAACGCCATCTGGCACGTCATGAACGAGAGCACGACGCCGCAGCAGGTGTACATCCAGTACAAGGTCGGCTACCAGCCGGGCGCGACCGCGCAGAACACGCGGGCCGTGACACCGTTCTTCCTCGACGTCACCGGCTGCGGGAACTCCACCTACGACGTGCCCGGCAACGGCGGTCCCGACAGCGTGCACACCAACACCCGCACGTGGACGGCTCCGTGGACCGGCATCGCCGTCGGGATGGGAGGCCACCTGCACGGCGGTGGCATCGACATCACCTTGCGGAACAACAGCAACGGCACCGAGTGCCGGATGGTCGCCCACTACGAGCACTCGCACCCGGGGGCGTCGCCGGGGTCGATCGACCGCTGCATCGCCCACAACCTGGTGACGCAGGGCAACACGTTCTCGGTGACCTCGCGCTACGACAACTCGCAGCCGTACGAGGACGTGATGGGGATCGTCATGGCCTACGCCTGGCGGGGCACCCAGTAGCCGCTCGAACGGCACACCGCCGTGCTCCGACCCGGGCGCGGTGGTGTGCCATGCTGCGCGGCTGATGTGGCGGTCCCGCGTAGCCATGGCGGTGGTCCTGGCGCTGGTGGCGTGCGCCAGCGAGCGGGAGGGCGCGCTCGGCAGCGACCGGTCCGACCCTCCGACCGCTGACGATGGCGACGGCGGCTCGGGTGCGACCGACGACAGCGCCGCCGGCGACCAGGGTGACCAGGGCGACGAGGGCGACGTCGACGCCGCGCCCGGGGCCGAGGGCGTGGGCGATCCGTACTTCCCGCAGCTCGGCAACGGCGGCTACGACGTCGAGCACTACGACCTCGACCTGGACTGGCAGCCCGACGGCCCCCGCCTCGACGGTCGGGTCACCATCGCCGCAACGGTGACCGCCGAGCAGCCGCTGTCGAGCTTCGACCTCGACTTCGGCGACCTCGAGATCGAGAGCGCCGAGGTCGACGGCGAGACCGCCACCACCGAGCGCACCGGCGAGCACGAGCTGGTGGTCACCCCCGCCGCGCCCCTGGCACCCGCCGCCGAGTTCACCGTCGAGATCGCCTACGGCGGCGAGGTGCAGTCGCTGCCGGGGCTGCTGCCGGGCCTGGGCGGCTGGGTGGACGACGGCCGGGAGGTCTACGTCGCCAGCCAGCCCGACGGCGCCCACGGCTTCTACCCGGTGAACGACCACCCGTCCGACAAGGCCGGCTACACGATCACGGTGACCGCCCCCGCCGAGCTGGACGTGGTCGCCAACGGCACGCAGACGTCCGTGGAGGACGACGCCGACGCCGGCACGAAGTCGTGGACCTACGACGCCCCGCAGCCGATGGCCAGCTACCTGGTGCAGGTGGTGATCGCCAACCTGCAGTTCCAGGAGGGCATCAGCCCCGGCGGCGTGACGCTGCGCCACGCCATCGACGAGGACGTGCTCGCCACCGGCGCCCCGCCCATGGCCGCCACCGGCGACATGGTCGACTTCTTCGCCGAGCGCTTCGGCCCCTACCCGTTCGACGTGGCCGGCGGTGTGGTCGTCGACGACGACATCGGCTTCGCCCTGGAGACCCAGACGCTGTCGCTGTTCCCCGCCAACGTCACCGCCGAGGTGGTGGCCCACGAGCTGGCCCACCAGTGGTTCGGCGACCAGGTGAGCCTGGCGTCGTGGCAGGAGATCTGGCTCAACGAGGGCTTCGCCACCTACGCCTCGTGGCTGTGGCTCGACCACGCCGGCGAGTCGACGATGGACCGGCTCACCGAGGAGGCCACGTTCTACGAGGGCCTCGACGTGCCGCCGGCCGACCCCGGCGGCCCCGACCACCTGTTCGACGCCACCGTGTACTTCCGGGGCGGCCTCACGCTGTACGTGCTGCACGACCAGATGGGCGACGAGGCCTTCTTCGAGCTGCTGCAGCAGTGGGTGGAGCGCTACGGCGGGGGCACCGCCACCACCGCTGACTTCGAGGCGCTCGCCGAGGAGGTGGCGGGTCAAGACCTGACGCCACTGTTCGATGCGTGGTTACGGTCTGATGAACTCCCACGCCTCGAAGACTGGCTGGGGTAAATTCCACGCCCGTGAACCCGGGCGGATCCCGGGCGGCAGAGCGCATGGGTGGGAGCGCCCGAGCGAGAGGTCATATGGCGACAGCCATGTCTTTCGAAGAAGTGTCCTCCGAGGAGAGCCCGTCGACGGTGCGCCATGAGGGTGACCTCGACATCGTCACCTCCGAGGACGTGAAACGACGCCTGGCCGGGATGGTCGAGGAGGGATCGCGCACGATCGCGCTCGACCTGCGCGAGGTCGGCTTCGTCGACTCCAGCGGGCTCGGGGCGCTCGTCGCCGTCCACCACTTCGCCGAGTCGCACGGCGCCCACTTCGTGGTGCAGGGCGCGCCCCGTCACGTCCTGAGCCTGTTCAGCCTCACCCGCCTCGACAACCTCCTCAACGTCGAGCCGGACGGCGAGGCGAAGGCCTCGGAGGCCGACGCCGGCTGAGGCGCTGCCCGGCGCGGCGCGGGCTAGCGCTCCAGGTGGGCGCGGAGGTCGAGCAGGCAGCGGCGGATCAGCCGCGACACGTGCATCTGGCTGATGCCGACGCGCTCGGCGATCTCGGTCTGCGTGAGCTCGTCGTAGAACCGCAGGCGCAGGATCTCCGCCTCGCGCCGGGGCAAGGTGTCGAGCAGCTGGCCGACCAGCACCCGCACCTCGGCGGGCCGGCTGGCGGCCTCCTCACTGGGCAGGCGGTCGCCGAGGGTCAGCCCCTCCTCGTCGCCGGGACGCCGGGCGTCGAGGCTCGTGGCCCGGTAGGCGGCGCCGGCCTCCATCGCCTCCAGCACGTTCTCGGTGGTGAGGCCCAGCTCCTCGGCCAGCTCCGCCACCTTGGGCGCCCGGCCCAGGCGCAGCGTCATCGCCGCGGAGGTCCGCCGGAGGTCGAGGTGGCGCTCCTGGGCGCTGCGGGGCGGCCGCACCGCCCACGTGCGGTCGCGGAAGTAGCGCTTGATCTCGCCGTTGATCGTGCGGCTGGCGAACGACGAGAACGGGATGCCCCGCTCCGGCTCGAACCGCTCGACGGCCTTCAGGGTGCCGAGCATGGCGATCTGGACGAGGTCGTCCAGCTCGACGCCACGGTCTCGGTAGTCGTGCGCGATCGACGCCGCCAGGCCCCGGTGGGCCTCCACGAGCCGATTGCGCTGGGAACGCTCGCCGCTCTGCCGATAGTCACGGAACAGCTGATCCAGCTCGGCACCATCCCAGCGATGCGTCTCGGTCATACGTCCGCGCGTGCCCTCTTCAGGAGCCGGAAGTGGCGGCCGGCACCGTCGTGCTCGTAGGTGTGCTCGTCGACCACCACGCGCAGGATCTCGAGCGCGAGGTCGTCGGGGTCGGAGCCGTCGAGGCCGTCCTTGGTGCCCTTCAGGGCCCGCTGGCCGGTGATCTCGACCGAGCTCGCGCCACGGAGGTAGTTGAGGGACACCTGATCGTCGGTGTCCTCGGCGCCCTCCACCAGCAGCGCCACCAGCTCGCTGACGGCGACCCGCAGGTCTTCGGTGTCGTCGACGCTGAAGTCGGCGTCGGCCGCCAGCGCCGCGGCGACGAGCCGGGCCAGGCGCGCGGAGCCGGGCTCCGCGGGGACGATCAACTGGACGGCGTAACTGGCGTCCATGGTGCCTCTCGGGGTTGACTGCAAGGAGTGCTGGGGCGAAGTGAACTGGAACTGACTGTAGATCCCCGAGGCCGGCCGAGCGCGTCTTGCCGATCTCGCTGGGTGGCAACGCCGCCACCTCTGGTCAGGTTTGTGCAAGGGGTCGAGGGGTAGGGCGTCGTTCGATGGGCCGTGGTGTCTCGCAGACCTTCCGATGTCGAGCCGACACGGTGCCGCGCGTCAGGGCGGTGGTGGCCGCCGAGCTGCGACGCAACGGCATCGCCGGCGAGCTCCTCGACCGTCTGGTCCTGGCGAGCGCGGAGGCCTGCAACAACGCCATCCTCCACTCGGACAGCGCCAGCTACGAGGTGGCGGTCGACATCGACGACGGATCGGTGACGGTCACGGTGACCGACAGCGGCGCCGGCTTCGACGTGCCGACCCTCATGGAGATGCCGGCTCCCGACGCGGTGTCGCGGCGGGGCCTGGCGCTGATGCACGTCCTCGTCGACGACGTCGACGTCACCAGCACCCGCACGGGCACCACCGTCGTGCTGCGCCAGTCGCTGAACGGTCAGCGGGCGCCGGCCTTCACGTAGCTGCGATCGACGCAGTGGGGAGCCAGTCGGGGCGGGTCTGCTCGTAGCTGCCGATCGACTCGGCGTGGCGGAGGCTGAGGGCGATGTCGTCGAGGCCCTCGAGGAAGCGATGACGGGTGGAGTCGTCGAGCGGGAACTCGCACTCGATGCCGGCGGCCGGGGCCGACAGCGTGCGGCGCTCCACGTCGACGGTCACCTCGAGCGTGGGGTCGGCCTCGATCGCCCGCAGCAGCGCCTCGCCCACCTCGGCCGGCACCTGCACCGGGACGAGGCCGTTCTTGGTGGCGTTGTTGCGGAAGATGTCGCCGAAGCGGGGGCTCACCACCGCCGCGAAGCCGTAGTCGACGATCGCCCACACGGCGTGCTCCCGTGACGATCCGACGCCGAAGTTGGGGCCGGCCACGAGGATGTTCGCACCGGCGTAGCGCTCGTCGTTGAGGACGAAGTCGCGGTCGTCGCGCCACGTCGAGAACAGGCCCCGCCCGAAGCCGGTGCGCTCGACCCGCTTGAGCCAGTGGGAGGGGATGATCTGGTCGGTGTCGACGTCGGACCGGTCGAGCGGCACAGCCGTTCCCTGGACGATGCGGACGGGATCCATCGGGGGTGCTTCCTGACGTTCAGAGGTCGGCGGGGGTGGCGAAGGTGCCGCGGATGGCGGTGGCGGCGGCGACGGCGGGGGAGACGAGGTGGGTGCGGCCGCCGCGGCCCTGGCGTCCCTCGAAGTTGCGGTTGCTGGTGGAGGCGCAGCGCTCGCCGGGGGCCAGCTTGTCGGGGTTCATGGCCAGGCACATCGAGCAGCCCGGCTCCCGCCAGTCGAACCCGGCCGCCGTGAACACCTTGTCGAGCCCCTCGGCCTCGGCCTGGGCCTTCACCGCGTGCGACCCCGGCACCACCAGCGTGCGCACCTTGGCGGCGACGTGGCGACCCTCGGCGACGGCCGCCGCGGCCCGCAGGTCCTCGATGCGGCTGTTGGTGCACGAGCCGATGAACACGGTGTCGACGGCGACGTCCCGCATGGGCAGCCCGGCCTTCAGGTCCATGTACTCCAGGGCCCGCTGGGCGGCCTGCCGGTCGCCCGGGTCGGCGAAGCTCTCCGGCTCGGGGATCACGCCGTCGATCGGCACGACCTGCCCGGGGTTGGTGCCCCAGGACACGTGCGGGGTGATCAGCGCGGCGTCGAGCAGGACGTCCTTGTCGAACGCCGCACCCTCGTCGGTGGTCAGCGACCGCCAGTCCTCCAGCGCCCGCTCCCAGGCGGCGCCCGTGGGGGCGTGGGCGCGGCCCTCGACGTAGGCGAACGTCACGTCGTCGGGGGCGATGAGCCCGGCCTTGGCGCCGGCCTCGATCGACATGTTGCAGACCGTCATCCGGCCTTCCATCGACAGCGCCCGGATGGCCGAGCCCCGGTACTCGATGATCGAGCCGATGCCGCCGCCGGTGCCGATGCGGCCGATGATGGCGAGGATCACGTCCTTGGCGGTGGAGCCCTCGGGCAGCTCGCCCTCGACGGTGACCGCCATCGTGCCGGGCCGGCCCTGCGGCAGGGTCTGCGTGGCGAGCACGTGCTCGACCTCGCTGGTGCCGATGCCGAACGCCAGCGCCCCGAACGCCCCGTGGGTGGACGTGTGGCTGTCGCCGCACACGATGGTCATGCCGGGCTGGGTGAGGCCCTGCTCCGGCCCGATCACGTGGACGATGCCCTGGCCCGGGTCACCCATCGGGTAGCAGGTGATGCCGAACTCCGCGCAGTTGCGGGCGAGGACGTCCATCTGCTGCTTGGAGATGGGGTCGGCGATCGGCTGCGAGATGTCGCTGGTGGGGACGTTGTGGTCCATCGTCGCCACCGTGAGGTCGGGGCGGCGCACCGGGCGCCCGGCCAGCCGCAGCCCGTCGAACGCCTGCGGGGAGGTCACCTCGTGGACAAGGTGGAGGTCGATGTAGAGGAGGTCCGGCTCGTCGCCCCCGCCGGGGATGTCCACCAGGTGGCGGTCCCAGATCTTCTGGCTGAGGGTGCGGGGCTGCGGCATCGTTGCCAACTTTCTCTTCTTCTACATCCGTGGGGTGGTGCGCCGGTGGTGCGCTGGTCGACCGCTAGTCGACCGAGACGACGGTGACCTGGAGCTTCGCGCCCGTGGGGGCGGTGAAGCTCACGGCTTCGCCGGGACCGGCGCCCAGGAGGGCCTTGCCGAGGGGCGACAAGGGGCTGATCACGTCGAGGTCGTCGTGGCGCTCCTCGATCGAGCCTATGAGGTAGCGCTCGACGTCGTCGTCGCCCTCGTAGCGGATGCCCACGACAGTGCCCAGGCCGACCGCGCCGGAGGTCTCGGCGGCCTCCACGATCTCGGCGTTCTCGATCAGGGAGGCCAGCTGGATGATGCGGCCCTCCATCTTCCCCTGCTCCTCCTTGGCGGCGTGGTAGTCGCCGTTCTCGGAGAGGTCGCCGAGCTCACGTGCCGTCTCGATCTTGCGGGCGATCTCGATGCGGCCCCGCGTCGTCAGGTCGTCGTGCTCGGTCTTCAGGCGGTCGTAGGCCGCTTGGGAGAGGTGCTGGGTCTGACCCATAAGGCGAACAGGGTAGGACGGTCCCGACCCCTGATCCAACGATTCTCCCCGCGCTACGGTGCTGGTCGGCCGCAGGGGAGCCGATGGGGAGAGTCTGATGGGGCGGATCGGCGTCGGCGTGCACGTCGCCG